>JAFQOC010000577.1 GCA_017420845.1 Clostridia bacterium | reverse complement strand
GGGGGCATCGGTGTCGGCGGGGGCATCGGTGCCGTCAGCGGGGGCGTCGGTGCCGTCGGCAGGCGCGTCGGTGGGAGCCTCGGTGCCGTCGGCGGGGGCGTCGGTGGGAGCCTCGGTGCCGTCATTGGGGGCATCGGTGGGGGCCTCGGTCTCCTTATCGCCCGAGGACTGGGCCAGATTGGCTACCAGCTGATCGAAGAAGGCCTGACCGTCAGCCGACAGGGGGGCGGCATGGACGGCGTTGAAGTCGGTGCTGTCGTTACCCGCGTCAGCCACAAAGAGCACGTCATGGATCACCAGCATACGGGTGACACGGTCGCCGTAATCGGCGGTCAGGGGGATGGTAGCCACGGTCTCGTAGGAGGAATCGTCCAGCACGACTACGGAAGAGCCGTCCTTCATACCGCACAGCAGGAAGGCGCCCTCATGCTCAACCGAGTAGATACCCTTCATCTCGATGACCTCCGCGCAGGCAGAGCCGTCGGGAGCGATCTTCATGATGCCGTCGGTGCCCTCGTTGGCGTTGGCCACCAGCCAGATGGTGCCATCCTCATCCACGTCCATGTACTGACCCTCCTTGAGGGTGAAGCCGGTGCCCGCCACGGTGTTGGAAGGCTCGGAGAAAATGATGCAACCATTGGTACCGAAATCCTTGTTCAGCTTGGGGTTTGCGGGGTCGGTCACGTCCAGACAGTACAGGGCATCGTAGTCGTAGTTGACCATAACGTAGCAGTAGTACTTGTCGCCCACCTTGGCCACGTCCACGCCGTTGACACCCACGTGGATGCCGCCCTCGTCACCGGCCTCACCGAACTCGTAAACAGCCCCCAGAGAAACCTCCTCCAGAGTACCGTCCTCCTGCTGCTTGGCAATACCCAGGTTGACCACGTTGTAGTTTTTGGAGAAGGCAAAGCCCACGTACACGTAGCCGCGCTCGTCGGCGGCGATGCCCTTGGCGTAGGAGAAGGGAGAGCCCTCCAAGCCCGCCTCGCCATCGTAGGTGTAGTACAGATCGGTGACCACGCACTTCTCGGTGTCATAGACCACCACGCCACGAACGCCGGTACCGCCGTTCAGGGTCCCCATGTACAGGTAGCGTCCGTCGGTGGACATACCGAAGCCGCGCATATTCACGGTGCAAGCCTGGAACCAATTGTCCAGCTCGGGGACCTCGTCCTCCCACCAATACTCAAAATAGTCATCGTTCAGATCGGAATAAATGTCGCCGCCCGACTGGACGTAGAGCGCCTGCAGCTCCACAGTCGCCCACGCAGAGGCGTCCACGTTGGACGAAATAGCGGCAGAGGTCGAAAAAACGGAGAGTGACAGAAGAAGCGTTACTGTCAAAACAAAAAGGGCGATGCGTTTCATAGTTATTCTCCTTTTTAATTTATTTGCCGACGGCGAATCCGTTCGGGCTTGGGACGAAATCATGAGTCGGAGCGCGCGGGATCATTCCCCGTCATCATCCGAGGATGAGCCGCTTCGACTGCCGGGAAGGCCGTTCATTTTGTACTCCGCCAGCTGATTGGCGGTGAGATAAACGGGTCTACCCTGTTTTTTGCCGTCATCGGGGCCAATGAAGCCCATTTCCTCCAGACGGTCTATGATCTTGGCCGCACGTCCGTAGCCCAGGCCCAGACGGCGCTGGAACGCGGAGGTGCCGATACGCTTTTGACCCACAATAAATTCCATGGCCTCCCACAGCTTGGCATCGTCTTTATTGGCTCCGGAAATAGCCAGGCCGTCGAAATCCTCAATGGAGCCCTGCTCGCCCTTCTTCTTATTGCTCATCATACACTTGGCGGTTTCGATTTCGATCTCACGAGTGAAGGACTCGTCGAATTCGCCTCGCTCGTTGTTATCCCGAATGAAGCTGATCACCCGTTCCACCTCTCCGTCGCTGACCAGGGCGCCCTGAACGCGAAGGGGCTTGGTGACACCCACGGGAGCAAAGAGCATGTCTCCTCGGCCAATGAGCTTCTCGGCGCCCACCGCATCCAGAATGATACGGGAGTCGATCTGCTGCTTGACCGTAAAGGCAATACGAGAGGGGACGTTGGCCTTGATCAGACCCGTAATGACGTCGGTAGAGGGACGCTGGGTACCCAGGATCAGGTGCATACCGGCGGCACGGCCCTTCTGGGCCAGACGGCAGATGGCGGTCTCCACCTCGTTGGAGGCAGTCATCATAAGGTCTGCCAGCTCGTCGATGATGATGACCATCTGGGGCATGTAGGGATGGGCGGGATCGTCGGCGGTGATCTCGTTGTAGCTGGCGATGTTACGGACACCAACCTGCTCGATGAGGCCGAAGCGACGCTCCATCTCGTTGACCGCCGAATTGAGTGCACCGGCGGCCTTCTGAGGATCGCTGAGCAGAGGGCAGTACAGATGCGGCAGATCACGGTATACCGCGAACTCCACCTTTTTAGGGTCGATGAGGATGAGCTTGACCTCGTCGGGCTTGGCCTTGTAGAGGATGCTCATGATGATGCTGTTGATGCATACCGACTTACCCGAGCCCGTGGTACCCGCCACCAGCAGGTGGGGCATCTTATTGATGTCCATAATCACGGGGCGGCCGGATACGTCAGCGCCCAGGCAAGCGGCCAGACGGCTCTTATGATTGCGGAACTCGGGGGTTTCCAGAATGTTGCGGAAGAACACGGTAGAGGGCTCTGCGTTGGGCACCTCAATACCTACGGCAGACTTGCCGGGGATGGGCGCCTCAATACGGACACCCGCCTTAGCCAGGTTCATGGAGATATCGTCCACCAGATTGGCGATGGAGCGGACGCGGATACCCGACTCGGGCTTCACCTCAAAGCGGGTGATGGTGGGGCCGCAGGAGCAGGAGATCTCCTTGACACGGATGTGGAAGCTCTCCAGCACCTCCCGCAGAAGCTGGGTGTTGGCGGCGATCTCCTCATCGTTGGCCTCGTAGCGGGAGGGGCCTCGGATCAACAGATCCGGCGTGGGGAACAGGTACTCTCTTTCCTCGGATTCGTCGGAATCCTCAGGCGAGTCTCCGTCGAATTCTCCGAAAGAGGTAGGATGGACCACCTCCTCGTCGGAGAGGCCGGAATCGGTCAGCGCGGAGGGATCCGACCGCAGAATGCGAACCGTGGTGATGGGTGCATCCGACCCGGAGGGGGCTTCCTCGGCGGCGGTGACTACCTTGTAGCCCACGCCGCGGGCGGAGCCGGGGATCTCATCCCCGTCGGTATCCTCATAACCGTCATCGTAATCCACTTCCATGTTTTCCGTATCCTCAGGGACCGATCTGCGGCTGTCGTCCGGGAGGGTCAGCGTGGTAGCTCGCTTAGGGGTAACGGGCACTCGGCCGGAAGCGGCAAGGGTGTCATCCTCATCGGAATCCATATCCTCGTCGTCCTCGACGGCATCGGGCTCATCCACGTCGAAGGGCGGCTCATCCTCGTCGGTATCGGTATCACGGGAGGTGGCCGTCTCATAGAAGGGCAACGCGGTGAGCTGCTCCGGCTCATCGGACTCCTCCGCGTCGGAGATTGCCGTTACGGTGGCGTCATCGTCCAGCACCTCGCCCGTATCCTTATCCAAACGGGCAAAGCGGCGTCTGCTCTCGGGGGCAGGAGACGCAGGCGCGGGAGCTTCCTCCATGTCTTCGGAATCCGTCTTCACGCCCGCAGAGGCATCAGCGGTAACCGCGGGAGAGGATTTCGCAGACGCAGATTTCGTGGGAGCAGGAGTAGGGGTAGGAGGATCCAGGGCCGCGCGGCGGGCTCGGTATTCGTCCGAGGCCGCGAGCTTTTCACGAGCCTCAGCCATGGCCTCGCGCTGAGCCTTTCGCTCCTCCCGATCCTCGGCGGCGGTCGCCCACTTATCCTTGATGAGATTCCACAGCTTGCCAAATACGAAGGCGGGGGTCACCCCCACCAGGCACATGAGCAGAAGGGGCAACGCCAGTACCATAAGCACGATGGTACCGGGCAGGCGCAGTCCCAGGAACAGGACGTAACCCAGCAATCCGCCGATCACGCCCCCGCTTTCAAACTCATATCCGGTATTGAACAGGTATCCAAGGTTGATTTGCGCCATGGCGGGCTCCTTGGCGCAGATGATCACGTGTCCCAGAGCGGCGAGGAGCACCATCACAGTAAAGGAAAGAATGACCTTAATGGGAATCAGATCCTCACGGCAGTAGCGCTTCCAGAAGATCACCAGATTCACCAAAAGCAGGGGAATGAGGTAGGCCGCCCAGCCCAGACAGCCAAAGAGGGCTTTGCAAATGTAGTAGCCGACGGCACCCATTTGATGCTCGGCAGGCGCACGGACGTCGCTGATGGCGTCCAGCACGAAGCAGGCTGCCAGAAATAGCCCGATGGCCACGAGAATGTAGGGGAGGAACTGCTCCACAAACAGGCTGCGACGGCGCAGCTTGGCCTCAATCTGGGCAGGATCCTGCTGCTTGGGATGATCCTTTCGAGGGGCCTTGGAGGCCGAGGTCTTACCGGTAGTTTTGGCCTTAGAGCCGGTTTTGGATGAAGAGGCCGCAGATTTCCCCGGCTTAGTCGAGGCCGCCGTAGCGGTAACGGTAGCCCCTCCCTTGGGAGGAGACTTTCTGGTG
>JAFQOC010000050.1 GCA_017420845.1 Clostridia bacterium | reverse complement strand
TCCAGTAGATTCCCCGAGAGATCGAACACGCTGCGGCAAATGTGGATACGGTCTGTCCAAGAGAACAGAGTGACAGTATCTTCACCGAACAGAATATACTGGGGAAGCTCCTGCGTCTCGCCGTTGTCCAGCGTGCGGCTCCACAGGATCTCTCCGTCGGGGGAGATCAGGTACAAAAGAATGTTGGGGGATTCTCCGACGGTCTCTCCCGCTACGGCAACGTAGTCGTCGGTGCTTGTGTATTGGATATAGCCTTCGAGTCCGTCAAGCGTGATCGTCCAGACCGTTTGACCGCCTTTTCGTTTCATGAAATGAATGGTTCCACTGCCATCCCGTGAATAGCTGTACGGGTTATTCGGGAGCGCGGGTCCCGCGTAGGGACCTGAATTGTCGGTCGCATAGCTTCGAATCTCCTCCTCGGCAATGGGATTCGGCGTAAAGAAGGCCGTGTCACGGGGATGGGAGATGCGCTGGGCGTGACCGCTCAAAAGGTCGCGGTGTGTGACCTGAATGCGGTAGGACACATTCAGCGGAGAGGCCGCCGAGGAGGCATGGTTCTTCTTCCACCCCTCCCACAGAGATTCCGCTTCCTCTGCCGACAGACTTCCCGAAGGGGTTATGCCCATGTTACTTTGGAGCATCCACGCGGTATCCGACAGGGAAAAGCGTCCCTCAATTATGTCGCGGTAGACAGCCCACAGATCTCCCCGCTCCAGCCCCTCGGTGGAGAGACCGTAGTCGGCAAAAAAATCCGCGGCCTTTTCGTAGGTGTAGAGATCGGCGCCCAGAACCGAGCCTGCGCCGATTCCCACCAGCGTCAGCGCTACGGCGGCGGCCATAGCAGGGCGGCGGAGCAGGGGAGGACGGGGCGTGGGAAGAGGGTAGGCGGGCGGGTCAAGAGCGGTAATGCCTGCCTTGGCATAGGCGTTCGCCCGACCCAGGGCGGCGGTCTTGTCGGGCATGGGCAGATGATCCAGTGCTTGTAAGGCGGTTTGCAGTTCACTCGTCCTCATGGCGGTCTCCTTTCGTGGCGGTAGATGTGGGATTAGGTACACCGTGGTGGGCGCGTAGCTTGTCAATGGCGCGGCGGTAGCGCTTTTGGGCGGCGGCCGTCGATATGCGGAGGGTCTCGGCGATCTCCCCATGGGACAGGCCGTGGTAGAGCCGCAGGACCACGAGCTCTCGCTCCTCGGGGGACAGCACCGCCAGCAGATCCCACAGGGCGGTGAATTCATCGTGGGCATCGGGCGGTGTCGGGAGAGCCTCGGCGGTATCGAGGGGAGCGGTAGCGTGGCGGGTACGCTTGCGTACGGCATCCAGGGCGGTGTGGCGGGTAACGGCCAGCACCCATGCGCGGGGGTTGGTGCGGGGACGGTAGAAGCGGGCGTCCTGATAGATCTCCACAAGGGTGTCCTGCAGGATGTCCTCGGCGTCCTCGCGGTGCCCTGTGATGACGTATGCGGTGGTGAAGATGGCGCGGCCCATCAGCTCGTACAGCTCGGCAAGTCCGACAGGCTCGCCGTTTTCTCTTCTTTCGCCGCGTCCTAAGGCCAGCAGGGCCTGCTCCAGGCGTTTGTCATCCGACCGACTCCATGCCATGACCGTCACCTCCTCCCGTGTTCCACTCCGGCGGCTTCTACCCATAAAGCGTTTCACAGACCGTATTTCGGACAGAAAAAAACACAATTTCTTCTTTTTGTTACAGTTTACCACAAACCTGTCAATTCGTCAAGGCGGTTTTGTACACTTAACCAAAAAGCGGAAAAAATATTCCTTTCTCTTGCACCGTCCCAAAAAATATGGTACAATGAAACCATTCCAAACTCGAGGTATCCCCATGGCCACCCTTCTCCTCATTGTCATCTACATCTGCTTCATCGGTCTCGGTATCCCCGATTCCCTCTTCGGCCCCGCGTGGCCGGTCATGTCGGGGGAGTTCGGCCTCCCCGTGTCGGTGGCGGGACTCCTGACCCCCTATTTCTGCATCTTCACCGTCATCTCCAGCCTCTTTTCGGATAAGC
>JAFQOC010000576.1 GCA_017420845.1 Clostridia bacterium | reverse complement strand
CGCCTCCTCAAGTACATCGATCTCCCCCTCCAGCACAACAGCGACCGTATGCTCAAGGCCATGAACCGCCACGGAAACGGGCAGACCATCCGCGAGGTGCTGAAGAAGCTGCGCACCGTGGAGGGTATGGTCATCCGCACCACCTTCATCGTGGGCTTCCCCGGGGAGACCGAGGAGGATTTCAATGAGCTGGCCGACTTCATCACCGAACAGAGGTTCGAGCACGCCGGCGTCTTCACCTACTCCCGCGAGGAGGGTACCCCCGCCTACGACTTCGCCGGCCAGATCGACGAGCAGGTCAAGCAGGACCGCATGGACATCCTCATGCGCACCCAGATGAATATCAACACCACCCGCAACGAGAGCCGCATCGGTTCGGTCATCACCGTCCTGTGCGAGGCCTACGACCCCGTCAACGAGTGCTACTACGGACGCTCAAGCGAGGACGCCCCCGATATCGACGGCAAGGTCTTCTTCCGCTATAACGGCGATGAACGCATAGCCCCGGGCTCTATGGTGAAGGTCAAGGTGCGCGAGGTGGTGGACTACGACGTCTACGGTTTCGCCATGAAGCCCGAGGCTGACTGAGTCGAGTGTAATCCACCGGAAATTATTCCCAACTTTACACAGGGTTCAATTCTTCGCAACATTCATGGGGTATAATGTACCCATACTCGGATACACGATACCTGAGTACGTAGTATCCTCAGCGTCCGAATCTGCAAAAGAGAGGTGACATTCCATGTCCAAGCCGCAAAAGAAAGGTATGAATCTGCCCAATAAGCTGACTGTTCTCCGCATTTGCCTGGTCCCCGTCTTCATCGCGGTTATGATGATCCCTGCCGAGGTGCTTCATCCTATCATCAGCGGTCTTGTGGGCGTGGCTATCTTCATCATCGCCTCAGTCACCGACATGCTGGACGGCAAGATCGCCCGCAAGTACGGTCTGGTCACCGATTTTGGTAAGCTCATGGATCCCCTGGCAGACAAGTTCATGGTCATTGGTGCGCTGACCGTCATTACTTACCGCGCAGGCGTCGGCTCAGCCCGCTTTTTCTTCACCATTGTTCTCCTGGTGGTCATTTTCCGCGAGTTGGCCGTGACCTCCCTCCGTCTGGTTGCCTCCACCTCGGCGGGTGCCGTGGTCGCCGCCAACCTGCTGGGTAAGATCAAAACCGTTATGCAGATCGTCTTCGTCAGCACGGTATTCATTGAGCCCGCCCTCTATGCCATTCCCTTTGTGAATAAGCTCCTCCCTGCCTGGTGGGTAGAGAACGTCCCCTTGTCCTACCTGACGGGCACGCTGACCCTTGTGTTCACCGTATGGTCGGGGATCAACTACTTCATTGGGATGTGGAAGTATCTGGATCCCGAAAAATAAAACTTACTCCATCACCGTCGGGGGGACACCGCTCCCCCGGCGGTCTTTTTGTCCTTTTGGGTACCTATGCGTCCCATAGCACCAAACGCAACGGTTCATTGCGGAAATTCCCGCGCTCGTCGCTTGCTTTTCGGAGCCAAATGCGGTATAATTGAACCATCATCACCACCCCAAAGGAGGGATTCCATATGACCTTGGGACAAAAGATCACCAACCTTCGCAAGGCGCGGAGCATGACGCAAGAGGCGCTTTCAGAGGCTATCGGCGTCACCCGTCAGACCATTTCCAAGTGGGAGTTGGACGCCTCAACCCCCGATCTGGACTATCTGTGCAAGCTCTGTGACCTCTTCGGCGTGACGGCGGACTATCTCATTCGTCCCGAAAAGGAAGACATCGAGGCCGCGGAGACCGCGCCGTCGGAGCCGGTGACACCTCCCTCACGAACAGAAACCATACCCCCACCCGTCTACTCCGCATCCATCAAAACGATTTCCGGCGTCCGTTTCGCAGGTTGGATCCTGTTCATCCTCGGACTTATCTCTATCCCAATCGCCGTTCTGCTTTTTCTGTTTCGCATAGATTCCACAGCCCTTTGGATTCTTGCGGGAGTTTTCATCATTGTGGGGCTGGAGCTACTGCTCATCCGTTGGAAGCCCCTGCTTTTCGTCATGTGGACAGCGTGGCTTTTCTGGACCTTCGTTCAGTTCGTTCTCAACAGCTTTGTCTACATTCTCTTTACGTTCACCTGGGCTAGCATTTTTCTGATCATCTGGATATTCTACACCGCATTTTGCATCGGAGCCACCGTGTCGACCATCCGCGGATCTATCCACTCTAAGCAAGACCGTCAATAAAAAGCGGCCGAGGAACGTTTCGTTCCTCGGCCTTCTGTTTTTGGACTCCATTTTTATTATTTCGCTTGGTCTACATGCTGCCGAAAACAACAATTCAACTGTGTTTCAAATTTGGGTTTATCGAACTGTTTGTCGTTGGCGTTCTCACGCTTTTCGGGCAGGGTTCCAAGGGGGACGCAGTCCCCCTTGGGTAAGAAAAGGGGGGCCGGCAGTCCCGAGGGCGGCCTTGAGCGCCTCGGGGCGCACCGGTAGGTGCAAGAAAAATGCTGTGAGCCAATGGATTTTCGGCAAATCCATTGGCCATATGTTATTTGTTATAGCCAATTTTCTTGCGGCTTCCGCCGCGCGTCGGGGCGCTCGCGGCCGCCCCCGACACCCCCGG
>JAFQOC010000575.1 GCA_017420845.1 Clostridia bacterium | reverse complement strand
GGGGGCTACAGCCTGAACACAGACCCCGCGACCCTGACGGTCAGACGGGTCATCGAGGCCATTGACGGGCCCATTGAGATCAATCGGTGCCTGTCAGACACGCATCTGTGTCTCAACAATCCCAACAAGGACTGTTGCCGCCTGCATCACGTATTCGAGGCTCTGAACAGCCAGCTCACCGAGCGGCTGGATCGGCTGACCGTGGCCATGGTGGTGGACGAGGACGTGGGGATGGGAGATCTTCTGCGTGCCATACGCTGAATCCCGACTTTACGAGCTGAGGCTCAAAAAAAACAAAAATCAAATTTCAGGAGGAATTACAACATGAAAAAGTGGAGATGCAAGGTTTGCGGTGAGATCATCGAGAGCGAGAACTACCCCGAGCAGTGCCCCAGATGCAAGGTCAAGGGCGAGGACAAGTTTGAAGAGGTCGTTGACAACAAGATGACCTGGGCTGCCGAGCACGTCGTCGGTATCGCCAAGGGTGCCCCCGACGCCATCATCGAGGGTCTGCGCGCCAACTTCGAGGGCGAGTGCTCCGAGGTGGGTATGTACCTGGCTATGGCCCGCGTGGCCGCCCGTGAGGGTTACCCCGAGATCGCCCTGTACTGGGAGAAGGCCGCCTATGAGGAGGCTGAGCACGCCGCTAAGTTCGCCGAGCTTCTGGGTGAGTGCCTGACCGACTCCACCAAGAAGAATCTGGAGATGCGCGTGGCCGCCGAGAACGGCGCAACCGCCGGTAAGTTCGAGCTGGCCAAGATGGCCAAGGAGCTGAACCTGGACGCTATCCACGACACCGTCCACGAGATGGCACGCGACGAGGCTCGCCACGGTAAGGCCTTTGCCGGTCTGCTGGAGAGATATTTCGGCTAATTTTCATCAGTCGCTCCGACTGATCGGTCCCCCGGCCGGTTGGAGCGATCCTTGCAAACCATACCCCATCAACACAGGATCGAAAGGGAGGTTGTTATGAACGATACGATCAAGGCTCTGCTCAACCAGCAGATCAATAAGGAGCTGTACAGCGCCTACCTCTACGTGGACATCGCCAACTACTACGACGAGCTGGATCTGGACGGCTATGCCAACTACTACATGATCCAGGCCCAGGAGGAGCGCGACCATGCTCTGCTCTTCCTGAAATATATGCAGAACAACGGCTTGAAGGTGACCCTGGAGGCCATCGACAAGCCCGACAAGACCTACGGCTCCATCCTGGATCCCTTGGAGGCTGCCGCCGAGCACGAGCGCTACGTCACCTCCCTCATCAACGCCATCTACCACGAGTGCTACGAGGACAGAGACTACCGCACCATGAAGTTCCTCGACTGGTTCGTGGACGAGCAGATGGAGGAGGAGGACAACGCCGACTCTATGATCAGCCGCTACAAGCTCTTCGGAAGCGATCCCAAGGGCCTGTACGCTCTGGATCAAGAGTACGCCGGCCGTATCTACAATCCCCCCAGCCTGGTCCTGTAATTTCCATCCACCATGCCTGCCCTCGCGGAATAAAACTCTGCCGTGAGGGGAAGCATATGAACAAATTCATCAATACGGAGGATCATCCCATGAAATACGTTTGCCCCTGCGGTTACGAGTACGACCCCGCCCTTGGCGATCCCGACAACGGCATTGCCCCCGGCACCCCCTTCGAGGACCTGCCCGAGGATTTTGAGTGCCCCGTCTGCGGACTGGGAAAGGATGCCTTTGAGAAGGAAGAGTGAGCC
>JAFQOC010000049.1 GCA_017420845.1 Clostridia bacterium | reverse complement strand
TGCCTTTGAAGCTCTGCTGGCCGCTATCTATATAGACGCGGGAGAGCGCGGCATGGATATCATCAGCGCCTTCCTCCTCCCTTTGGTGCAAAAGGATCTGGCCGAGCTGGAGACCCGTGGCATCGACGGGGACTATAAGACTCCCCTTCAGCAGTTCGTTCAGCAGACCGAGGGTGACGTGCTGGAATACGTCCTCATCCGTGCTGACGGCCCCGATCATCAAAAGGTATTTGAGGTGGAGGTTCGCATCAACTCCAATCCCTGCGGAAGGGGCATTGGCTCCTCCAAGCGGAAGGCCGAGCAGGCCGCGGCCAAGGCGGCGCTGGAGATCTTTGGGATCTGCTAATTGCGTGAATCCGAATTATTGAAAAAACAGGAGAGACCTCGTGTATTTAAAATCAATTGAAATGCAGGGCTTTAAGTCCTTTCCCGACCGAACAAAGCTGATTTTCGATCCCGGTCATAAGGGGGCGGATCAGCTTGTCACCGGAGGAGCCTCGGTAGGTGTTACCGTTATTGTAGGCCCCAACGGAAGCGGTAAATCCAACATCGCCGACGCTATGCGGTGGGTATTGGGAGAAATTTCCTCCAAGACCCTGCGAAGCAGTAAAATGGAGGACGTCATTTTCGGCGGTGCTGACAGCCGCCGCCCCATGGGTTATGCCGAGGTGTCGGTTACCTTTGACAACACCTCAGATTTCGGCAAGCTGGATTGCCCCTATGATGAGATCACGGTTACCCGCCGGTATTTCCGCGCGGGGGAGAGTGAGTATCTCATTAACCGCAAGACCGTCCGACTTAAGGATATCTACGAGCTGTTCCTCAATACGGGTATTGGCCGAGACGGCTATTCCATCATTGGACAGGGTCGTATCGCGGATATGGTATCCCGTAAGAGCGAGGAGCGGCGAAGCGTGTTTGAGGATGCCTCGGGCATCGCCAAGTACCGCGTCAAAAAGAATGAAGCCGAGCGTAAGCTGAATGCCGCCGAGGCGAATCTGGTCCGCCTGCGGGATATCTATTCCGAGGTAGAGGCTCAGGTAGGTCCCCTGGAAAAGGAGGCCAATAAGGCCCGAAAGGGTATCGTTC
Source organism: Clostridia bacterium (assembly GCA_017420845.1). Classification (GTDB taxonomy): domain Bacteria; phylum Bacillota; class Clostridia; order Oscillospirales; family CAG-272; genus CAMEON01. The sequence continues at coordinate 5,130 of JAFQOC010000049.1, read as the reverse complement.
TGCTGGAGAACAAGAAACGGGCCGACATCAGCCTGTGGCTCTACGATACCGATCGGCTGAGCCGAGAGATCGCCGACGCTACCTCCCTTCGAAACCGCGCCGAGTTTGATTTGAATCAGGCCGAGGAGGCGGTCCAGGCGTTGGACGTCCAACGGGAGCGTCTCACCGAAATGACCCAGGGAAGCCGAGCCGCGTCGGAGGAGCTGCGGAGCCGGATTGCCGAGCTCACCGAGTCCCAGCACAAACTGGACAGCGAGTACCGTGTGACCGAGACCACCATCTCTCACACCGAGGAGTTGATCACCGCCGCTGCTGAGAACCGTGAAGGCTTGCTCCGTCAGCTGGAAACCGATAAGGGACAGTTGGCTGCTCGTCGCGAGACCTGCCGTGCTCTTGCCGAGGCCCTGGCCGGACTGGAAGGGGAATACGACCGCAATGATGCTGAGATCAAGGCTCTCCGCGAGAAGGTTGAGGACTTGGATACACTCATCGATACGGCCGCCGAGGACATTCGGGATCGGGAGGCCGCGCTGATGGATATCCGTGTCCGTTTGTCCGTGTTGGAGACCACCCGTGACTCTGACAGCGACCGCAACAGCGGTATTCTGTCGGAGATCGAGGAGTACGAAGCTACCTCAAAGGCTCTGCAAAAGGAGGTAGACGACTACAGCCGAGTGGTGGACGGTTACAACCAAAAGATCGGAGAGATCACCGCGGGTATTACCGAGGCAGACGCCAAGCTGGCTCAGTTGAACGAATCCTACGGCGACCTCCACGAGCGTCACAATACCGCCATCCTCCGGCGGGATTCGGTGACCCAGCGCATTTCCACCTACCGCGCCATGGAAGCCCAGTTCGAGGGCTACGCCGATGCCGTTAAGTTTGTCATGAAGGCCTACCGTGAAGGCCGAATCAACGGCTATAACGGCGCTCCCTGCGGGAAAATTTACGGTCCTCTTTCCCAGTTGATTTCTGTGGAGCAGGACTACGTGACCGCGGTAGAGACAGCGCTGGGCGCAAGCCTGCAAAACATCGTGGTGGAGGACGAGGATACTGCCAAGGCTGCCATCTACGCTCTCAAGCGTGCAAACGCGGGCCGTACCACCTTCTACCCGCTGACCTCCATGCGTCCCTCTACCGAGACCGACGACATGAAGCGAGCCGTGGGCTTTGCCGGCTACGTAGCCGTGGCCGATACGTTGGTGACCTGTGACGATCGCTACCGATGCGTATTGTCCTCCCTGTTGGGACGTACTCTGGTCTTTGATACCATTGATAACGCTACGGCCATGGCCAAGGCCCTGAAATACCGTGTTCGTGTAGTGACCCTGGACGGTCAGCAGATCAACGTGGGCGGTTCCTTTACGGGCGGTTCTACCGGACGCAAGAACAGCTCTCTGTCCCGTGCGGCTGAGATCAAGCGCATGGAGGAGGATCTTACCTCCTTGGAAACCAACGTAAGTCGGATTGAGGCTGAGCTGACCACGGTTCGTGAAGAGATCAAGAAGACGGACAGTGAGAAGATTCTGCTTGAGGACAAGCGTGACCTGACCCGCGCCGTTATGGCCGGTGAGGTGGATCGCCTCAATCGGGCAAAGGCCAATCTGGATGCCAATGACGCTCTGCTGACCCGTGTCCGCGAGGACTCAGAGGCCATTCTCCGTCAGAACGAGGAGAACGAGGAGACCATGGTCACTCTTCGTGCTGAGGAAAAGGGCCTGGAGACCGCCATCGCCGAGCTGCGTGAGCTTCGCGCCGAGAAGGCCGAGGAACGGGGCGACAAGGACGATGCCGCCGACCGCCTGGAGGCCAAGCAGACTCAACTGACCATTACCATTTCCGCTACTCGCAAGGATATGGAAACCGAGGAGACCCTGGCAGGCCTCTGCGAGGAGCGGATTCGCGCTACCGAGGGTGATATTTCTGTCAATGATGAGCGGGTGGCTGCTTACCGTCGGAAGCTGTCGGATTGCGCCGCCGCCCAGGCGGAGAATCGCCGTCTCTTTGAGGAGGGCGAGACAGCCTTGACCACCCTTCTGTCCGACCGTGCCCGCGCGGATGAGAACAGCGCCTCCTTTGAGAGCAAGCTGAACAGCTTGAGTGCCCGCCTCCGTGAGCAAATGGACCACAAGGAGAATTTGTTTCGCGAGTTCACCACGGCTGACAGCAAGCTGATGGGATTGCAAGGAGAAATGGACAAGCTCTCCGGCCGCCTGTGGGACGATTACGAGCTGTCCCGCGCCGAGGCCGTTGCTTTGGACTATCCTCCCGTCACGCCTGAGAATCGGGCAGAGGTGGTGGCTGTCCAGACCGAGTGTCGGAACAAGCTTCGCTTCATCGGTCACTTTGATCCCGAGGCGGTGGAGAAGTACAACGAGACCAAAAAGCGCTACGACGAAATGACCGCCCAGCTGGCGGACATGGAAAAATCCCGGGATGAGCTGATGGATATCATCGGCCGTCTGGAAAAGGAAATGAAGACCTCCTTTGTGGAGGCGTTTGACAAGATCAACGACAATTTCCGCGCGACCTTTGCCGAGCTCTTTGGCGGCGGATCGGCCGAGCTCTCCTTGACCGACCCCGAAAACGTGCTGGAGTGCGGCATTGAGATCAAGGCCGCCCCTCCCGGAAAGATCATCAAGAACCTCATGCAGCTCTCGGGCGGTGAGCAGGCTTTCATCGGCGTGGCGTTGTTCTTCGCCATTCTGAAGGTCAATCCCACTCCCTTCTGCATCCTGGACGAGATTGAAGCCGCTCTGGACGAGGTCAACGTGGAGCGTCTCGCCCAATACATCAAGCGCTACTCCGACGAAACTCAGTTCATCATGATTACCCATCGCCGCGGCACCATGGCCGCCGCCACCCGCCTGTACGGTGTAACCATGCCCGAGCGAGGCATCTCCAAGGTGCTGACTCTGGATGTAGCCGATATTGCCAAGAATAAGGAGAACGATTGGAATGGCCTTTTTAGCTAAGTTATTTGGAAAGAAAAAGGATAATACTCCCGCTGAGGAAGCCCTTGGTGAGGAAGAGGAGGGCTTGACCCCGGAGGAAGAAGCCGCAGCGGAAGCCGCCGAGGCCGCTCTGCTGAACGGGGACATGACTACCGTTGAGGAGCCCGTAGTCGAGGAGCCCGTAGTCGAGGAGCCCGTAGTTGAGGAGCCCATTGTCGAGAAGCCCGTAGTCGAGGAGCCCGTAGTCGAGGAGCCCGTAATCGAGGAGCCCGTAATCGAGGAGTCCGTAGTCGAGGAGCCCGTAATCGAGGAACCCGTCATGGAGGAGCCTGCTGAGGAGGAAATCGAGGAGACCGCCACCAAAAAATCCTTCTGGGGACGCCTTAAATCGGGACTAACCAAAACCCGTACCGCACTGTTTTCCCCCGTGGACAACCTGCTCAAGGCCTTCACTAAGGTGGACGAGGACCTTCTGGAGGAGCTGGAGGAAATTCTGATTTCCGCCGACGTGGGCTTTACAGCTACCGAGGAGATCATGGAAGAGCTCCGCGAGCGCATCAAGGACGGACGTCTCAAGGAGAAGGAGCAAGTCATGTCCGCTCTACGCGAGATCATGACCGATATGATCGGGGAGAGCGAGCCTTTGCATCTGGACACCACTCCCAGCGTCCTGCTGGTCATCGATGTCAACGGCGCGGGTAAGACCACCTCTATCGGTAAGATCTCCAAGAGACTCCGCCTTCAGGGCAAGAAGGTGGTGGTAGCTGCGGGAGATACCTTCCGCGCCGCCGCCATCGACCAACTGGCCGTATGGTGCGAGCGCGCCCGTGTGGATATGGTGAAGCAGAGCGAGGGAAGCGATCCCGCCGCGGTTGTGTTTGACGCCATTGCCGTGGCCAAGAAGAAGCAAGCAGACGTGCTCATCATCGACACCGCAGGACGTCTGCAAAACAAGAAGAACCTCATGAACGAGCTGGCCAAGATCGATCGCGTCATAGACCGTGAGCTCCCCGGCGCCGCCCGCGAGACCCTTCTGGTTCTGGACGCTACCACGGGTCAGAACGCCGTGTCCCAGGCCAAGGAATTCGGAAGCTCCGCTAAAATCACAGGTATCACCCTGAACAAGCTGGACGGCACCGCCAAGGGCGGTATCGTCATCTCCATCAAGCGCGAGCTGGGCATTCCCGTGAAGTTCATCGGCGTGGGTGAGAAGATCGATGATATGCAGGAATTTGACGCTGAGGACTTTGTCAAGGCATTGTTTGGAGAGTAAGCTATGAAACTCATTCTCGCTTCACGAAACAAGAAAAAAATCCGCGAGGTGGAGGCCATTCTGGCCAACCATTTCCCCGGCATCCACATCCTTTCTCTGGATGACGTCGGCTACGTGGGCGACATCGAGGAGAACGGTGAGACCTACGAGGAGAATGCCCTCACCAAGGCCCATACCGCCGTTGAGGCAGGGAAGGGGATTTACCCCGCCATTGCCGACGACTCGGGTCTGTCGGTGGACGCCCTGAACGGCGCCCCCGGTGTCTACTCTGCCCGTTATGCGGGAGGTCACGGCGATGATGCCGCCAATAACGCCCTGCTGCTGAAGAATCTGGCCCAGGTTTCCGCCGAGGAGCGCACCGCCCGCTTCGTTTGCTGTATCGCGCTGGTCTATCCCGACGGCCGTGAGATCACGGTGCGTGGCGAGACCGAGGGTCTGATCATTGATGAGGCTCGCGGAGAAGGCGGCTTCGGTTACGATCCCTACTTCTACTACGAGCCCTTCGGAAAGACCTTCTCGGAGATGACTGCTGAGGAGAAGAACGCCATCAGCCACCGTGGTAAGGCTATTGCCAAGGTAGCGGAAATATTGAAGCAATAAGTATTCAAATTTCAGTTTATAGGCGCGTTGGGTTGCGACGACGCAAGGGGGTTCTGGGGGCGAAGCCCCCCGAACCTAAAACGGATGGCCTGCGGTGTCGGGGGCGGCCTTGAGCGCCCTGACGCGCACCGGTAGGTGCAAGAAAATTGCTGTGAGCCAAGGGATTTTTGGAAAATCCCTTGTTCCGTATGTTTCTCGTTATAGCCAATTTTCTTGCGGCTTCCGCCGCGCGTCGGGGCGCTCGCGGCCGCCCCCGACACCCCCGGCCCCCTAGGGAGGTGCAGGGGCTCCGCCCCTGCACCC
>JAFQOC010000574.1 GCA_017420845.1 Clostridia bacterium | reverse complement strand
GTACCTGGAGTCCATCGTGCCCATCAACCCCCTCCACGGCCCGCCCGCCATCAAGGGCGTAAACGCTTGCCGTGCCATCCTCCCCAACAAGCCTCACGTCGGCGTATTCGACACCTCCTTCTACTCCACCCTGGAGCCCAAGGCGTATATGTACGCTCTGCCCTACGAGTGGTACGAGAAGTACGGTATCCGCAAGTACGGCTTCCACGGTACCTCCCACCGCTACGTGGGTGCCAAGGCTGCCGAGTATCTGGGCAAGGATATCAAGGATCTGAAGATCATCACCTGCCACATCGGCTCCGGCTCCTCGGTCACCGCCATCGACGGCGGCATCGCTGTGGACACCTCCATGGGCTTCACTCCCCAGGACGGTCTGCCCATGGGCACCCGTTGCGGCGCTATCGATCCCTCCCTCGTGACCTACATCATGAAGCAGACCGGCATGACTCCCGACGAGATCGACAACGCCATGAACAAGAAGTCGGGTCTGCTGGGTGTCTCGGGCATCTCCAACGACGGCCGTGAGGTCTGGGCCGCCGCCGACGCAGGCAACGAGCGCGCACAGCTGGCCATGGAGCTCATGGCTCGCGGCGCCATCAAGCTCATCGGTACCTACACCGCCGAGATGAACGGTCTGGACGTTCTGGTCTTCACCGCAGGCGTGGGCGAGAACGATCGCCGCACCCGCGAGATGGTGGCCGGTAACCTGTCCTTCTTCGGTATCGACTTCGACGCCGAGAAGAACATGACCGCTCCCCACGGCGACATTCTGGAGATCTCCAAGCCCGACTCCAAGGTCAAGGTGCTGGTCATCCCCACCGACGAGGAATACATGATCGCCTGCGATACCGAGGCTCTGGCCAAGGCTCTGTAAGACGGTCCTCAAGGCTGACCGCGGAGAGAGCGATCCCCGCGGCGGCCGCCCCCACAAGTACCCGATCTCCCGAGCGCGGGAGGTAAAAATACGTTTTTAAAAAAATTTTTATACGCGAAAGGAAACAAAAACTATGGCACAGTCTACGTTCGAGATCAAGAAGGAGATTTGCGACATTGGTAAGCGCATCTACGACCACGGCTTCGTTGCCGCCAACGACGGTAACATCTCGGTCAAGGTCGGCCCCAACGAGTACTACTGCACTCCCACCGGTGTCTCCAAGGGCTTCATGACCCCCGACATGATCATCAAGATCGACGGTCAGGGCAACAAGATCGACGGTAAGCTGAACCCCTCCTCCGAGATCAAGATGCACATGAGAGTGTATCAGGAGCGTCCCGACGCAAACGCCGTCGTTCACGCTCATCCTCCCGTGGCTACCGCCTTCACCGTGGCCGGCGTCGAGCTGGATCAGTACATCCTCCCCGAGGCTATTCTGACCATCGGTAACGTCCCCACCTGCGACTACGGTATGCCCTCCACCATGGAGATCCCCGAGTCCCTGATGCCCTACATCCAGAAGCACGATGCATTCCTGCTGAAGAACCACGGCGCTCTGACCGTCGGTAACACCCTGCTCCGCGCTTGCTTCACCATGGAAGAGGTTGAGTTCAACGCCAAGATCAACCTGTACGCCCGCCAGATCGGTGCCGGTGCCAACAGCCGCATCGACGAGATCTCCTGCCACGAGCTGGAGAGACTCATGGAGCTCCGCAAGAAGATGGGTCTGCCCGGTAAGCATCCCGGATGCAAGTCCTGCCCCAACAAGGGTACCGACAAGTGCAAGTGCAAGGACAACGCCGGCAAGTGCAGCTGCGGCCACGATCACGGTAATTCCGAGGACGCTCTGGTCGCTGAGATCACCCGCAAGGTTCTGGCCGCTCTGGGTAAGTAATTCCCGTAGTCGGAACCAACACTTACACAGAAAGGAAGAACCGACATGGCAATCAACTGGACTGAAGCGCAGGTTGCCGAGCTGGTCGCGAAGGTCGTCTCCGAGATCCGCTCCGGTTCCCCCGCTCCCTCTGACAGCTGGGATTCTACCCAGTACAACGGTCGCAAGCTGATCGGCGTTTACGCCACCATGGAGGAGGCCATCGCCGCCGCCGAGGCAGGCTACAAGGCCATCCGTGCCACCAGCGTCGCTGACCGTGAGAAGTTTATCACTTCCATCCGTAACTACTGCCGCGCCGAGGCAGGCACCATGGCCGCTCTCGGTGTCGCTGAAACCAAGATGGGTCGCGTGGATCACAAGACCGCCAAGCATATGCTGGTGGCCGACAAGACTCCCGGCACCGAGGACATCGTAGCCGAGGCCAAAACCGGCGACTACGGTCTGACCCTCACCGAGCGCGCTCCCTTCGGTGTGGTGGGTGCCATCACTCCCTCCACCAACCCCTCCGAGACCGTCATCTGCAACAGCATGGGCATGATCGCCGCCGGCAACGGTGTGGTATTCAATCCTCACCCCGGCGCCATCGCTACCTCCAACTACGCAGTTGACCTGGTCAACCGCGCCGTCCACGCCGTAGGCGGCCCCGAGGTCCTGGTTGCCTCGGTTGCCAAGCCCACTCTGGACACCGCAGACGTCATGTACAAGCACCCCTCCATCAAGCTGCTGGTCTGCACCGGCGGCCCCGGCGTGGTCAAGGCCGTGCTCTCCTCCGGTAAGAAGGCCATCGGTGCCGGTGCGGGTAACCCCCCCGTCATCGTGGACGACACCGCCGACATCGAGGAGGCCGCCAAGGACATCATCGACGGCTGCACCTTCGATAACAACCTTCCCTGCATCGCCGAGAAGGAGGTCTTCGTCTTCAACAACGTGGCCGACCGTCTCATCGCCGGTATGCAGAAGAACGGCTGTATCCTCCTCACCCGCGAGCAGGCTGACAAGCTGGCCGAGGTGGTGCTGAACAAGAAGGTCAACGAGAAGACCGGCAAGGTCTCCTACGTGGTCAACCGCGACTGCGTGGGCCGCGACGCTCACGTCATCCTGGCCAAGATCGGCATCCACGTGGGTCCCGAGATCCGCTGTGCCATCGCCGAGGTTCCCTTCGAGCACCTCTTCGTGCAGGAGGAGCTGATGATGCCCATTCTGGGTATCGTCCGCGTGAGAGACATTGACGAGGCCATTGATCTGGCTTGCAAGGCCGAGCACGGCAACCGTCACACCGCTCACATGCACTCCAAGAACATCGACAACCTCTCCCGCTTCGCCAAGGCGGTGGAGACCACCATCTTCGTCAAGAACGCGCCCTCCTACGCGGGCATCGGCTTTGGCGGCGAGGGTCACTCCACCTTCACCATCGCAGGCCCCACGGGCGAGGGTATCACTTCTGCAAAGTCGTTCACCCGTCTGCGCCGCTGCGTGATGGCCGATCACTTCAGAATCATTTAATCCTATCCTACAGAAAGGAAACAAAAACAATGGATATTTCCGCTACTCAGATTGAAGCCATTGTCCGCTCCGTGCTGGGCTCCATGGGCACCTCCGCTCCCAAGGCCGCAGGTCCCCTGCCCAAGGTTGCCAAGGTAGCTATGCTGGTCGGCCCCAAGAAGATCGAGATCCAGGAGGTTCCCCTGCCTGAGCTGGGCGAGGACGATATCCTCATCAAGGTTGAGGGCGCAGGCATCTGCGGTACCGACGTTCACGAGTGGAAGATGGATCCCTTCGGCCTTATGCCCGTGGTTCTCGGCCACGAGGGCACCGGCGAGGTGGTCTACTGCGGTAAGAACATCGTCAAGGACACCGCCGGCAAGCCCATCGGTGTTGGCGACAAGATCGTTACTTCCGTTATTTCTTGCGGCGACTGCTACCACTGCCGCATGACCCCCGGTCGCACCAACCTCTGCGCCAATCAGGGCGTTTTCGGCCTGATCGGTGACAAGAGAGGCACCGACGAGGGCAACCGCGCCAACGGTTGGTTTGCTGACTATATGCTCATCCGCGGTGGTGAGGCTTCGGGCGCTACCTTCTTCCAGGTCAACGAGCTGAACCTCAACCAGCGCATGATCCTGGAGCTGGCCTGCGTCTGCGTCCACGCTCTGGAGAGAGGCCAGAAGACCGGCCTTCTGAACTTCGGTTCCAAGGTTCTGGTTCAGGGCTGCGGCCCCGTGGGTCTGGTGATGATCACGGTTCTCCGCGCCGCCGGTATCAACCACATCATTGCTGTGGACGGTAACGAGGACAGACTGAAGGTCGCCCAGAAGATGGGTGCCAAGACCACCGTCTGCTTCAAGCGTCCCGACGAGGATACTCTCGACAAGCGCGTGGCCAAGGTTCAGGCCGTGGCCAACGGTGTCGGCGTTGACTTCGCCTTCCAGTGCACCGGCGCTCCCGTGGCTGCCGCTGACATCTACGCCTACATCCGCCGCGGCGGCGGTATGTGCGAGATGGGCTTCTTCGTCAACAACGGCGAGTACTCCGTCAATCCCCACTTCGCTATGTGCAACAAGGAGATCGACATCGTCGGCTCTTGGGACTACTCCGCTGAGGACTACCCCAAGACCGTTGCCTTCCTGAAGCAGTGCCAGGAGATGAACATCCCGATCGAGGATCTCATCACCCACACCTTCCCCCTCGATCAGATGAACGAGGCCATGGAGACCAACGTGGCGCAGAAGGGCATCAAGATCGCCTACATCGCTAAGTAAGCAAAGGAGTTACCGATATGGCAGCTCTTGGAATGCTTGAAGTATACGGATTCGCCACCTCCATCGTCGTCGCCGATGCCTGCGCAAAGGCCGCTGACGTAAAGATCGTGGCCATCGACCGCAACAAGCCCGCCAACGCAGAAAAATGCGAGGTGCCCCTTGTGATGGTCGTGAAGTTCGAGGGATCTCCCGCCGCCGTTGAGGCCGCCCACGATGCGGGCAAGGCCGAGGCTGAGAAGCGCGGTCTGTTCATCACCTCGAAGATCATTGCGGGACTGGATCCCAGCGTGGAGTGGTTCGCCCATCTGACCGCTACCGGTCGCGACAAGCTCCGCAATTACACCACCGTTGACGGCCGCAAGGTCTGATGACCGCCGTCGCGATACAACAACACACAAAAAATAATTTTTAAGGAGAATAATACAATGAACGAAGCTCTTGGTATGGTTGAGACCCGCGGTCTGGTTGCCGCAATTGAGGCTGCCGATGCTATGGTTAAGGCTGCTAACGTTACTCTGATTGGTTCCGAGAAGATCGGTTCCGGTCTCGTGTCCGTCATGGTCCGTGGCGACGTCGGTGCTGTCAAGGCCGCTGTTGAGGCCGGTGGCGCTGCCGCTTCCCGCCTGGGCGAGGTCATCGCAACTCACGTCATCCCCAGACCCCACACCGACGTGGACAAGCTCCTGCCCTCCATCTAAAGAACGATTTTGGGGGCTTTGCCCCAACACCCGCCCGACTCCCCCACGGGGGTCGGGG
>JAFQOC010000573.1 GCA_017420845.1 Clostridia bacterium | reverse complement strand
CAGAAATGCCACCTTTGGCGGCGGTGTAGCTTTCGGTCTCGGGCTGGCTCATGCGGTCGCGGGAGGAGGAGATATTGACTACGGCGGCTCCCTCGCTGAAGTAGGGAGAGAGGAGCTTTGTCAGGTAGAAGGGGGCGGTGACACCTACGCGAAGGGCGTACTCGAAGTCCTCGTAGCTTCCCTCGGTGAGACCGCACATTTTGGGAGCGGCGTTGTGGATGAGGAAATCCACGCGGCCATAGTCGGAGATGACCTTGGCGGCGAAGCGCTCCAGAGTCTCCTTGGCGGCGAGGTCACCTACGAAATAGTCGTTGTCGAGGAGGTCGATGACGCAGACGGTGGCTCCCGCTACCTCAAAGGCCTCACGGATGCACTTGCCGATCCCGCGGGCACCGCCCGTGACTACGGCGATCTTATTGGTAAAATCGAACATATCTGTTCCTCTCTGTTCAAAACACTTCGGGGAGGTGGCGTACAGGGGCTAATCTGCCCTCTTTACTTCTTATTCTTCTCCTTCGCCCGCTTATCGTTGATGATCTGCATGTGCTCGGCGGTGATGAGCTCCACGTTGTTTTCTCTTGCCCAGTCCACGCAGCCCTTGAGCACCAGAGGCAAGAACACTCTCGGCACCGCCAGCACGGTCATGAGGGCCTCGTCGGTGAACTTGATCTTGTCGTCAGCGCGGTCGGCGGCGTAGCGCACCGATTCCAGGGACGCCTGCCGCATCTGGAGAAGCTCGGCTCTCATGCGGGTCTTGCGGTGGAACCAGAAGTTTTTGGAGTCGCGGTAGCCGTAGTCCACGGGCAGAGGGGGGAAGTCCTTGGCGCGGACACCGTTTATGATGGCGTCGCGGTACTTTTTCTTCATGAGGATCTTGTCCACCCGCAGAATGAAGTGGGCACCGAACTTACTGGTGATACCGTTGAAATCGTGGTAGGGGCCCTCGTAGCCGTTCAGCTCACCTGCCGCGTCGCGGTTGGCACCGTCCAGCTCCCGCATCCAGGTGCACTCAATGGCTTGAATGGCGTCGGTCAGCACCATGGGACGGGGCTCCCCTGTCTCTTCCTCCAGAAGGCTCTTTTCCAGCTTGAATTTACACTTTGGCATCTTTTCCGAGGGCTTATCCCCGGGCCAGGAGAGCTTGACCGCCTCCTTGAAGGACTTGGGACTGTCGTCAATGAAATTCAGGGTGCACTTGCCGTTGCGCAGGATGTTCTGGGCGGTGTTGGAGGAATTGCGGCAGCACAGAAGCATGGCGTAGTAGTCCTTGCCTGCGACGTAGTAGGGCTGGACCAGGGAGTAGGGGCCGAGGTTCGTGGTGCCATCCTCGCAGAGACTGGAGATGATGACGGTGGGCATGGGGAAATAGAGGGAGGTTTGGTAGAAGTTGTCGACAATGCGAAGGTTCTCAAAGCTGCTCATAGCGGGTCTCCTTGAAATGTGATGTGATGTAAAAATGACAGAGCTGCGGCGAGATGCCCGCCGCCGATTCTATTATATCACAGAATCCACGGATATGCAAGGATTATTTCATGAAAAAAGAGCCCCGCGCGGGGGCTCCGGGAGGGATCGGGTACTCAGGCCTCGGTCATGGCCAGGATCTCGGCGGCGTTGGTGTCGGGTTTAACCTTGGGCATAACGGCGGTGATGATGCCATTTTCGTCAATGAGGAAGGTGGTGCGTACCACGCCCATGCCCACTTTACCTGCCATCTTTTTCTCCTGCCAGACTCCGTAGGCCTCGATGGCTGTGCGGTCGGGATCCGAAAGGAGGATGAAGGGGAGGTCATACTTTTCGGCAAATTTTTGGTGGGAGGCCACGCTGTCCTTGCTGATGCCGACGACGGTAATGCCGCGGCGCTCAAACTCGGCGTAGTTTTGGGCGAAGGCGCAGGCCTGACGGGTACAGCCGGGGGTGTTGTCCTTGGGGTAAAAATACAGGACTACCTTACGGCCGCGGAGCGCGGATAGGGTGATGGGTGTGCCGTCCTTGTCAGAAAGGGTAAAATTGGGGGCTTGTGTGCCAACGGAAAGCATCGTTTTTCTCCTTTGCGGGGGGATTTGGGAAGGTTCAAATATGGGTTTGTCGCTGAGCGGAGCTCAGCAGCTCATTTGGAATGCGGAATGCGGAATTCGGAATTGCGCGGGAAAGAAAACCAATAGGGCAAAATTTCTGCCGCGATTTCAAACAATCCTTTTGGGATATGGTTTTTCGCGTCCAACCGTTCATCCGGAAAGCGATTTCGCTCTCCCGTTCTCCATAATTCCGCATTCAGCATTTGGGCGAAGCCTGATAAACTGCATTTACATTTTGCTCCATAGCGCCTGTCTCGCAACCCGCAGAGCGCCCAGATGCGCAAGTGAGGGGCTGTTGAGGGCATGGTCATGACAGAGCAGGGAGATCCCCTCGGGCAGAGCCTGCCGAAGGGGAAGGATGTTCTCTACGGGATGATCGGTTTCCAGCACCACGCAGTCGGGACGCAGGTAACGGTAGAGATCCCGGAGGAACTCTCCCGTGCTCCGCAGTCGTGCGGATGAGGACGGCGGATCTTTTCGAATACGGTTGAGAAGCAACGGCGTGAGGTCAGGAATATGGTCAGCCTCCACCAGAGGCGATGTCCTGTCTCCCACCTGACGGCGGATCAGGAGGGTGGCGGAGGTGGATTTCCCGCCCCTCAGGTAGAGCACCGAGCCGGCTCCTCGGGCTGTCGGGTGGTAGCCTATCTCCAGAGCGGCGGCCTCCCGCAGAGTCATCACGGCGGTGGGGGTGATCTCCAGCTCGCGACAGGCAACGGCGGTCAGACCGTGCTTGCGGGGATCGCCGCCGTCGTTGGGGAGTAGTAGAACGGGGGCCTGCAGGGGGATCTCCCGAGGCAAATGGCAGACTCCCGAGCGCAGGACGGTATGAACGCGGCTCATGAGGAGAGCCAGATCATCCTCAGGCGGCAGGAAGCCTCCTCGGGGATGGAGGGCGGCGTACACCGAACAGCTCCGTGTGTCCCCCAGCCGCCAGAGAAAGTGGGTCTCGGAAAGCTCCAGCACCGTGAGGACGGGGTAGCGGGCAAAGCCCACGGGCTCGGACCGTCGGCAGTCGGTATTGCGGTTATCGTATTGCAGGGTCAGGATCCCGTCACGGGTCAGCTCCCGCAGGGCGCGGCGGACGGTGGCGTGGCTGAGGCCTGATCCCTGCGCCAGGGCGGCGGGGGACAGGGGGCTCTCCCACTCCAGAAGTGCCAGCAGAGTCCTGCGGCTCTCGGGCTTGACGGAGGAAACGGTCGGGGCGGTCGATGAACTCATGGTAAGCCTCTCTCGGAAAAAAGTACTTGACTTATGGGGAAAAGCATGGTATAATACAGAGGTAGCTTCGTCGGGCGGCCGCGCCGCGTCATGCCGAAAGGTATCACGGTGAGGAAAGTCCGGGCATCAGAGGGCAGGATAGCTGATAACGTCAGCCGCGGGTAACCGCCGGAAAAGGGCAACAGAAATAAACCGCCGCCCCTCGGGACGGTAAGGATGGAAAGGCGAGGTAAGAGCTCACCCACTTCCACGGTAACGTGGATTTGCTGTAAACTCTATTCGATGCAACACCGTGTGAGGCCGCAAGGCGGGTCGGCCCGACCCAATCCACTCACTGGGTGGCGCACGGCGAAAGCCGTGAAGCGTCTTGGTGACAAGCCGCGCAGATAGATGGCCGTCGCCTCTCTTCGGGGAGCGCACAGAACCCGGCTTACAGACGGAGCTACATAATTACGGTTGGATGGGTCTGCCTCGGCAGGCCTTTTCTGTTTGACATGCTTGTCCGATCACTTCATCTGGTCGATCAGCTTCGACACCAGCGCGAGCTGATCGGGGGTGAGGCGCTTGAGCTTTTCGGTGATCTCGGATAAACGGTTTGGCGCGTGGGAATCCACATCGAAAAACTCCTTCGGTGTTACTTTCAAATAGTCGCAAATGTAGAAGAACACGGACATGGAAGGAAGATTGTGACGGTTTTCGATGTTGCAAATGTAGTTTTCGCTTTGCCCGATATCCCGGCTCATTTCACGGGCGGACACGTCTTTCTGCAACCGCAATTCGGTCAGACGGTCTTGAAATTCTTTTTCGGTGAACAAATATATCACCTCCTCGTACATTATTGTACTATGAGGAAGGTGATAAACGATAGGGCTGGCTGTGTATATCGAACGAGTGAACATTTATAATATGCAAATTGAGGCTTGTCCATAATTTGAGCGTGTACGATAATATTACTTTCTTTTAAAAACTTGAATATTACTACTTAGTCGGCTTCAAATTTGGGTTTAGCGGGGAGGCAGCCGCGTCCATTAGCCTTCCCCAGCGGGGAAGGTGGCACGCCCGAAGGGCGTGACGGATGAGGAGAGCGGGTTGAGTTTTCCTGTACGGGTGTGATAAAACCCTTGATATGCCAGGGAGAATCTACACCCGACACCGAACTGTGTGCCGCTCTCCTCATCCACCGCTTCGCGGTCCCCCTTCCCCGCTGGGGAAGGCAGAGAACGATAAACCGCAATTTGACAGTTGACTGAATAGCTATACCGCAATTCAAATGATTGATTCGTGCGTTGACATAAAAAAAGACCGCCAAGAGTGCCTTGACGGTCTTCTTTGTAAGATTATGGATTTTGCTCGTCCCGACGCAACTCGGCTCGGTCCATGACGCGCTTGGCGGCACCGAAGCGCTTGGCAAGAGTCAGAGCGGCGACGTACAGGGCACTGTATACCAGACACACGGCAACAAAGAGAAGATAGGGCGTCTCGTTGATGAGGCTTTCGTAGGTGACCGACCATCCGTTATGAATGAGGCCTGCCGTGAAACGAACACCACCCGAAATGAAGCCCTGGAACTTGAACAGCATGGCAAAGATCAGGTGTGCCAGGGATGCCAGCACGCCACTCGCTATCGTTTCGCCCACCGGGCAGACAGCCTCGCGGTAGCCCTCGGCATGGCCGAGACAGACCAGCAGAGCGGTGACGCCTGCCGTGTAGATCACGATACGGATGACCGTGAGGACGGGGTAGGGAAGACCTACGAACTTTTCAATGATATATATGAGCAGAGCCTCCGCCAGCATGACGGTGATGCAGGAGCCCACGAAGTAGAAGAAATAGAGCAGGGCGTTCAGCGCCAGATTGGTCTTTTTCATCGTGCTTAGAAGGCGGAGCTCATGAGACCTGCCAGCATCTCGTCGGAGCTGCGCTTGATGAGGGCGGCGTAGTAGGCGGTGACGATGATCTCCAGGGCGCGGGCCAGACGGTCGCGGGCACCGGGCATGACCTCCGTATAGTCGGAGATCTGCGCACAGATGACCTCCTTGATAGAGGCCTTGGAGGCCACATCCTGACGGGTCAGAGCCTCCAGAATGCGGCAGATGTAGTCGTACAGCACCGAATCGCGGATGATATCGTCGCTGGTATCGTCGACGCGGCCGTTGATGTACTGGAGCAGAAAGGCGATGTGATCCAGCTGGATGCAGGAACGGAGCATGTTGATGATGAGGATGTGGGCCACCTGATCGATGTTGTACTTCTTCAGGCGGGCATTGGCCACCCAGCCTCGCTTGGTCCAGTTCTGCAGGGTGGAGCCGTCGATACCCGACACCTCGCGGATCTGGGAGAGCATGACGCCCTCACTGATGTAGAATACCTTGGATAGAAACTCCAGACCGGTCACGTTCCCCATGTCGCTCTTTCTGAGCTTGGTACCGGGGATCATAGCGTCATTGATTTCAAGATTCATGGATTACCTCCTGTGTGTTTTTCGTATATGTGGCCGTCGAGCCGTTTTTTGTCGGTTCGTATAGACCTTGTTCTATTATGCTTTTATTATATCTTGCAGTCGGGCGATTGTCAATAGCAAATTGAAAAATTTTCGAATCATTCACAATCTTTTCTCATAAAATAGCACCATGACCGAAAAAAGGAGGGCCTATGGGAAGGATCAAGTGCGCGATAAATCCCGGGGCGGTCGTCTTTGGGTTGGGGGGGCTTGCCCTGGGGCTGTGGGAATGGTGGCGGCGGGGGACGGGACTGCTTGAGGGGATGTTACCCATAGCCGTGGTGTTGGTCTGTGCCGTTCTGCATGAGATGGGACACGTAGGCTTGGCGAGATGGGCGGGGGCAGAGGTCTGCGGTCTGCGGCTGGATGTCTTCGGTGCCCGATTGGAGCTTTCGGGGATGCTATCCTACGGTAGGGAGGTGCTGGTAGCGCTGGGAGGGCCGATGGCCAATCTGCTGTCTGCTGCGGCAGTCTACCCCTTATGGCAGAAGAGAGGCGGGGAAGGGCTCTTTCTGTTCCTGACGGCATCGGTGCTGTTGGCGGCCGTAAACCTTCTGCCTGTGGGGACTCTGGACGGAGGAAGGATCCTGTACTGTGTGACGGCTTTGCTGTGGGGGAGTGACGTGGCCCGGAGCATCCGCGGGATCGCCACGGGGGTGTTTTTGGGCGGGATATGGCTGTTGGCGGTGTATGGGCTTTTGGCTTCTGCCCGTTTTTTATCCCTCTTTACGTTTTCTCTTTGCCTGCTGCTTCGGAGTCTGGAGGATCGGGGGAAATAGACGACGGGTTACATTTGGGTGTAACTATTCAGTCAACTTTCAAATTTGGGTTTATCGGCGCGTTAGGGTTCAATTTTTAAGGGGGTGATGGGGGCGAAGCCCCCATCACAAAGCGCGAAGGGGGGCGGTGTCGGAGGGGGGAACGCCCTCTGACGCGCGGCGGAAGCCGCAAGAAAATTGGCTATAACGAGAAACATACGGAACAAGGGATTTTT
>JAFQOC010000572.1 GCA_017420845.1 Clostridia bacterium | reverse complement strand
GACATGACCAGCTCGCCGCCAACTACAAGAGATTCTTTGTTGGCCAGAGCCAACTTATGCCCTGCTTTCAGGGTCTCCAGGGTAGGCAGGAGTCCCGCCTCGCCCAGAATTGAATTTTCGACCGTGATACCAAGGGAATTATCGGTCTTGACAATGTGGAGCATTTCGGTCATACCCTCAAAGCCGGATAGCACCGTAGTATCCGTATCCGCCACACGGACGCGTAGATCCGATGCGGCAGCTTCGTTGGTGAGAACTGCGTAGTCGGGATGGAACTCCCGGATCTGAGCCTCCACAGTGGATACACTTCTGTGGGCGGTGACACCGCGCACAGGGATGCCGTGAGCACGCGCCACGTCCAATGCTTGCTCGCCCACCGAGCCAGTAGAGCCTAAAACAATGAGATCGGGATACAGGGAATTCAGATTCATATGGTTTCTCCGTTACAAACCGAGTACAGACATGGATGAGAAGCAAACGAGTAGCATGATGGCCACCGCCAGCACCGAGTCGAAGCGGTCCAGAACACCGCCGTGACCGGGGAAAATTTTACCAAAATCCTTGATGCCGTACTTGCGCTTAAGCAAGGACAGGGAGAGGTCGCCGATCTGGGACACAACCGAAACCAGAACACCCATAATTGCCATAAGCCACAGAGGAAGAGGATTCCCTCCGTTCGGCAACCATAGCTTGTTATACAAAAGGCCAAAACCCACGAAGGACAGGATACAGAAGAAAACGCCGCCGATAGCGCCCTCAACCGTCTTTTTGGGGGAAACGTCGGGAATGAGCTTGTGTTTTCCCAAAAGCATGCCCGTAAAGTAGGCAAAGGTATCCGTAATCCACGCCCCCACAAAGGCAAGAAGGTAAAAATACTCGCCGCCGGTAACCATGTCGTGAATAAAGATCAATGACAGAAAGCCTGCAAAGGAGTAGACCCACAGCACAAACGCCGTCGACGCGTCACGGATATCCACCTTGCCATGAGAAAAGACAGCCACGGCAAGAGTTGTCAGCAGCGGAACGCAAGCGAGCAACGGAATCAGGAAAAAACCGTTCCACGACATATACCGAAGAACAAAGGGGAACGCGGCGGACATAAGATACAAGGGTAGAGACAGCCACATATTCTTATGTAAGCTTACGCAATGCAGGATCTCGTAGGTGGCGATTACGGTAAACAGACCCACGGCGATGGGTAGAACCACGGTATCGGCAAAAAACAGCACGGGGACAAGGACAAAGCAGAAGGCTACGATACCGGTCAGGATGCGTTTGAGCATGGTAAAATACCTGTCTTTCTGATGTTTTGAGTCAAAGGAGCGAGGGCGTCATAGTCCGCCGTATCGACGCTTGCGGGAATAGAAGTCACGAATCATTTCATCCACGTCCTCAGGGGTAAGATCGGGCCAGAGCTTGTCGGTGAAGTACAGCTCGGCGTAGGCCGCCTGCCAGAGGAGGAAATTGGAGATACGGAGGTCCCCCCCGGTGCGGACGATCATGTCGGGATCCCCCGATTCCACCGTGTAGAGGGCGTTTGAGATATCCTCCTCGGTGACGGCGGTCTTGCCCTCCGCCGCCAGGGTATTGAAGGCGTGGGTGATCTCGGCGCGGCCGCCGTAGTTGAGGGCTATGTTGAGAATCTGGTCGTATTCCTGATTCAAGGTTTCCACGTAAGTAATCTTTTCCCGGAGAGCGGGGGTGAGCACCGACAGGTCTCCGATGAATCTGAAGCGGTTATGGTACTGCCCATAGTCCCGCTTCAGCTCCTCCAGGTAGCTGTCCAGGATGCCCATGATGGCGTCCACCTCGGCCTTGGGGCGCTTCCAGTTCTCGGTGGAGAAGGCGTAGACCGTGACGGCCTTGAAGCCCACGTCACAGCAGTAGATGCAGATCTTCTTGAAGGTGGCTGAGCCTACCTTATGGCCGTACTCGCGGGGCATTCCCCGCTTCTTGGCCCAACGGCCGTTGCCGTCCATGATGAAGGCGATGTGCTTGAAATGCTCGTCGAGCCTCGGGGTCTCGGGAGCGGCGGTTTTTGGGTCTTTATTGAAAAGAGGCATGAGCGATCCTTTCTTGAGAGGATTGACAGAAAGGGCGGGCAATATCGCCCGCCCCTCGCGTGTTGTATGGTTCTTTTGGGTGAAGCCCGACCTTAAATGGCCATGAGCTCCTTCTCCTTGGCGGAGGTGAGCGCGTCGACCTTCTTAATGTACTTATCGGTAACGTCCTGGATGGCCTTCTCGGCGTCCTTGACCTCGTCCTCGGTCATGGTGCCGTCCTTCTTGGCCTTCTTGGTCTCGTCCATGGCGTCGCGGCGGATGTTGCGGAGGGCCACCTTGGCCTCCTCGCCCATGCCCTTGACCTGTTTGGCCAAAGCCTTACGGCGCTCCTCGGTGAGCTGGGGGAAGACCAGACGGAGGACGGTACCGTCGTTCTGGGGGTTGATGCCCACGTCGGACATCTGGATGGCCTTCTCCATG
>JAFQOC010000571.1 GCA_017420845.1 Clostridia bacterium | reverse complement strand
GCCGCCCTCGGGACTGCCGGCCACCCCCCTTTTCTTACCCAAGGGGGACTGCGTCCCCCTTGGAACCCTGCCCGAAAAGCGTGAGAACGCCAACGACAAACAGTTCGATAAACCCAAATTTGAAAGGAACTCAAATGAAAGATACCGAAAAAAACCATCACACGACGAAAAACGAGGAAGCCAACCGTGAGACTGAGCAGGTTTTGGAGACCATTGACCGCTCTGCTTCGGTGGCCGTGAAAAACGGGGAGGAATGCATCTACTGTCTCTCGGTCATTGGACAGATTGAGGGACATTATCTTCTCCCCGAAGGACAGAAGGCCACCAAATATGAACAGATCATCCCCCTTCTTGTTTCGGTGGAGGAGAACGAGGACTTTGACGGCTTGCTGGTGATTCTGAACACCATGGGGGGCGACGTGGAGGCGGGACTGGCGTTGGCTGAGCTCATCGCGTCCATGAGAAAGCCCACCGTGACCCTGGTCCTGGGCGGTGGGCATTCCATCGGTGTTCCCTTGGCGGTAGCGGGGAAGCGTTCCTTCATTGTTCCGTCGGCCACTATGACCCTCCATCCCGTCCGCATCAGCGGTACCGTAATCGGCGCGCCTCAGACCTACCGTTATTTCCACGATATGCAGGATCGTATTCTTGCCTTCATTGCCTCTCATAGTCACGCGAACAGGGAGACGCTGCAAAGTCTCATGATGAAGCCCGACGAGATCGCCAATGATATCGGCAGTATTCTGGATGGCGAGGAAGCCGTGAAGGTAGGGCTGATCGACGAGGTGGGAGGGCTGGACGCGGCTCTGGCCGCTTTGAAGGACATGATTCGACAATACAGAACGGGGAAGCAAGTCAATGCTTGAAAAGGGGCTGAGTCAAATTGAATGATTTGACTTTTCACCTGTAAAAGAGCAACAAAAAGCCAAGATCAATCGGCTGATTTGATCTTGGTTTTTTGTTATGGTTACACATAGCGTTCACAATTTATTAATGCTATGAAGCAGCCCTCTCTTTTGAGGGCTTGAGGGATACGCGGAGCGGTTGATTTTTGGGAGATCGGACGTTTATATATCTTTTACGACGACCTCACCACCCTGTCTCAGCTTTTCAAAAATAGGGGATGGGTCTCGGCCGCCCTCGTCGTATTTCATGAAATGCAGGAAATCCCGTGTGGTAGCAAACTCGTAGCTGCTGCAGGACACCTCCGTATCTTCGGACATGAATTGAAATACACAGCGATAGGTTCCGTCCCTGCGTGTCACGTGCAGTTGTCTGGTGATCTCGCCGTAGGGGAGTATGGCTCCGTCGGTCTTATAGAGGGAAAAATCAACGTCGTACTGACAATGGAGAAAATCTCCGCCGGACAGGTCATTGCCGCAATCGTCGGCCATTTCGTCGATGTCAATATAGAGCTTTCTGAAGTCGTAGGTTTGATCTTCACCGAAGCAAAAACTGAAATCCTTGTAGAAAAAATGAGTTTCACGGTCAAAGCCCTTGCCGATTTCGGTTACTCGCAAGGGGGTATCCGGTGTAATGAGCAAATGTCTGTCGGGAATCAAGAAGCTTTTTCTGTGTTAGCGGTCGTATATCCGCCCGTCGCGAAAATGAAAGAGAATGTAATTTTTCAGATCACTGTGCAGGAAAAAGGCGACGGATTCCAGAATTTCCATGGTTTTTTCGGTATTCTTCACAATCGCGTACCGTGCGGCTAAGAGAAAGTCTCCCAACGTCAGATCGGGGTGAGCCTGTTGCACGTCCTCGTAGGAGGAGTAACCGAAGAAATTGCGGCATAGCTCCACGATTTTCTGCTTACGTTCCTCCGTGGGGTCCCAGAATATCCGGAAGTGATCGGCCACGTCCTCGCCGCTTCGCACGGTATCCAAGCTTCCTCGGAATCACACGTGTCCGTATCATTCCATTCGTAGCTTTGATGAAGCAGGTGAGCCCATTCTTCTTCAGTAAGAAGCGATCTCAGATATTCGAAGCGTTTCTGCTTATTCATCCATTCCACAGCAAGGACCTCCATTCAGAATGTGAATCACAAAATAGCGGCTGTTTTCAGATCACAGCGGGATCTCTACGGCCTCTCCCAGAGGTAATGAGAAGATGTAGGCATGGGTGGGCGTGCGGCCGTACAGCTCTGTGATGGCGGCGGCGTATTGCAAAAGCTGATCCCGATGCTGCTCGGTCATGCGGAGCGCCAGCAGGGAAGGATTCCTTCGCTCCTCCTCAGTGATGTGGTCGGTTTTGTAGTCGCACAGCTCCAGATGGCCGTCCTCAAACTCGCAGAGCAGGTCCACGGAGCCGCGGACCATGAGGGTGCGTCCCTCCAGCGCATGAGCCAAGATCTGAAAATCTGTCAAAGAAGATAGGGGGACCATGCGGTTGAATTTCAGCTCACGTTCCATTCGTACTGCCTTGGACATACGCGAGAAGAATCGGCTTCCGAAGAAGCCTGCCAGCATTCTTCGGTCCAGAATCTCGGCGGTACGGGGAGACAGAAAGCTCATCTCTGTCAAACGGCAGATCTCTTCCTCAATTCCTTGGTTGACCGCTCGGTCGTAATCGCAGTACTGCAGGAACAGGTGGACGGCGGTCCCTCGCTCGGCGGCGGTGGGACGGCGGCCTGCGGACAGGAGAAGCTCAAATTCATCTCCCCCGGAGGATGCCATCAGATTCAGAGCGGCGCGGACGGTGGCCTCGCTGTCCACGTCCAGGCGTACTCCCTCCGTACTGCTGTCCGGGAGCTTGTCGGTGTTTTCGGGGACGTCGGTCTCCAGAAACACACAGGTGTCCAGCAAACGATCGGTCATGCGGGAGGCAGGGATGGTGGTCGGGATGTGAGTGAGAAGTCTTTCGGTGTCCGACCGCTCGGGGCGGCTGTCCAGAATGGCCCGATAGTAGGCCGTTCTTTCGCGATCCACGGGATCCTCTCCGTGCTCCCTCCCTTGCCCATAGGGAATGCCGTGCTCCACCTCTGCCGTGGACAGGTAGCGGAGGGTACAGAAGGAACTTACTTCCGGATGGGCTGTCAGTCCGCCCAGGATCCACTTCATATAGTTTCCGCACTCCATGGTGGCAAAACGATCTCCGCAGCGGAAGGAGACGGCTTTTTCATTACCCATACCCACCAGATACAGGCGTTCTCTGGCACGGGTCATGGCTACGTACAAAAGGCGCATTTCCTCCTCTCGCTCGGTAAGCTTTGCGGAAAGTGCCGCCGCTTGGCGCAGGAGGGTGTCGGTCTTTACGCGGCCTGCCCCCTCTTCTTCGGCGCGGCTGTAGAGCTTCATGGCTACCCCGGCACGCTTATCGAAGAGAAGATCCGCCGATTGGTTCTTGTGGACGAATGCCTGACCGCATCGCACTACGAAGCACACGGGAAATTCCAGGCCCTTGGAGTTGTGGATGGTCATGATGGTGACGTGACCGTCTTCACGGTCATCGGCCTGAACGGGAGCCTTCTTCTGGGTTTGAAGCTTGGATTCAAAGTATCGCAGGAATACGCAAAGAGACAGGAAGGAGGCGGTGCGACAGGTTCTTGCCGCTTCGTAGAGGTACAGGAAGGCTGCGCTTTCCCGGGACGCACAGCAGGAATCCCTTCGGAGCATACGCAGAATGCCCTCAGCCGAATGGGTTGCCGTCAAGGCGCGGTAACGCGCCAACCACACGAGAAAATCGGTGAGCTTTTGTACCAGGACGCCGTCCCCATCCTCACTTCCCACATACGCTTCGCAGTTGGCGTACAGGGATTGGGATTCGCAGGTGGGATCCCCGCCGCTTCGTAGGGTGATCAGTTCCTCCAGGGTCAGACCCGGGAAGGGAGCCCGAAGCACCTCGGACAGGGGAATATCTCCGTCGGGATTGTCGATGACCCGAAGGAGATTCACCAGATAGGACATATCCGACCCGTGGAGCAGATCCCGTCCGGCCTCTTCGGCCTCCAGCTCCTCCGATCCCGTGGGGATGCCCAGAGCCGCCAAGGCCTCCATGTAGGGGGACAGAGCCCGTCGGCCTCGCATGAGGATGACCACGTCCTTGGGACGGATGGGACTGCCGTCGGCCAGCTTGCCCGTTCGCAGTAGGGAAGAAATCTCACCCGCAACGTAAGCCGCCTCGGCATCCACGCCGGCCAGATCATTTTCGTCCTCGGAGGCGGAGGCTTCTCCGCCCTCATCCTTGGAAGGCTTGGTCAACACTGTGATCTGTACGGGATGGGACGCATAATCGTTGGCGGGCTTGAGCTTGGAAAAACCAAGATCATCCTCGTCGCGGTAACCGACGGTTTCGGGACAGGCTCGGAATACGTGACCGCAAACCGCGTTGGTTACCCGAACGACGGATTCGTCACAGCGGAAGTTTTCGGACATGAAAATGCTGTTTCCGTCGGGAGAGAGGGTATCCCCTTGGGGATCCTCGGTGTTCAGCGCGGGGAGCAGTCGCCGATATCCCGCAAAGACTGAGGGATCCGCTCCGCGGAAGACGTAAATACTCTGCTTGATGTCACCTACCATGAAGCGATGATTCTGACCGATGAGGCGGAAGATCTCATCCTGCATCTCGTCCACGTCCTGATACTCGTCGATATATACCTCGTCAAACCGAGCTCCGTACTCTTGGGCCATGGGACTGGGAGAACCGTCCGGATTACGAAGAAGGGCGAGAAGATAGCGGCGGTTATCGGTGAAATCACAGATACCGCGGGCTTTTTTTTCGGCAAGGATCCGACTATCATACTCGGACAGGAAATCGTACAGCACCTCGCACATGAGAGCCGTTCTCCGCATTTGACCCGAAATGGCGGTCGGGGAGAGGAGAAAATAGGCGCTCCGCAATTTTTTCAAAGTCTGATACACCGCGGTACGGGCATCCTTGGCGGCGAGGATATCGGGATCCCCCCCTCGGTACTGCCCCAGACGGATATTATCGTAGGCTGCCAGAATCTCCTGAGCCTGAGCATAGGTCTCAGCCTCATAAACTCTTCGACATGCCTCCAGATCCGCGCGAAAAGCGGTGTCGTAGGCTTTAACGGCGGCAGGGTCAGAGGCAATCTGCTCCAGTCCTTCCTCCAGAATGGTGATGGAAGAGGCGCAGAAGTCCCGCAGCCATTCCTTGAGGATGCCTCCGTGATCCGAGAAGAAGAAATCCAAATCCGCTCCCTCGGTCAGCTCCCGCGCCTGGCGCTTCAACCGATCCAGCTCCTCGGGAAAGGATAAAAGCCGGTTGTACAGTCCCTGCAGCGTGGGGATCAGCTCGGTATCGTTCTTGAAAGGGGTCAGGCTGTCGCAGAGGTCGGCAAAGGGATTCCCCTCCAGAAGCCCGTAGGGCGAAGAAGCGGAATTGGCATCGAGGGTAGCGTATTTGACGTAATATTCATCGATCAGATCGCCCATGACCCGCTCGCAAAGAGGCTGCAGCTCGGCCTCGTCGGCAATACGTGAAACGGCAGGGAGACCGATCTCGGCGAAATGTGCCTTGACAGGCTCTCGGCAAAAGGCGTCGATGGTGCTGATGTGGGCGCCGCCCAGGCCCATGTATTGCTTCTGCAAATGACGGTTGCCGGGGTCGGCGGCGATGGCCTCGGAGAGGGCCTTGGCGATGCGCTCCCGCAGTTCGGCGGCGGCGGCACGGGTAAAGGTAACGATGAGCATGCGGGACAGGTCTGCGGGATGCTCGGGATCGGTAAGCCGCCGAATGATGCGCTCGGTCAGGGTGGCTGTTTTACCCGAGCCCGCGGCGGCGGAAATGAGGAGAGTCCTGCCCAGGGTGGACATGGCCGCGCGTTGGGCGGGGGTCCAGTTTCGTGCCATGACGGCCTCCTTTCAATGTTCTTTTACGGATAAGCGATAAGCGGCTGGAATGAGGGGGCTCAGTCCCCGGTAAACACGCCGCAGGAGCCTCGTACGCGGCAGTAGCGACAGGCCTCCTCGGAGGGCGTGCGGTGGGCACAGCCGTCATACATGGTGGCGGCGGTATCCAGGATGGCCGAGCGAAGGATGCCCTCCAGGTCTGCCATCTGCCCGGCGGAGTAGAGTCCCTTGCCTGTGAGCTCGCCTTTTTTGTTGCGGCTCGCGGAGGGGAGGAAGGTGGTTTCGGGATGAGGGGTGTTTTCTACCGCCTGAAGGATTTCGGGGTCTTCCAGCACAACACCCGAGCGACAGGGAAGAAGCGCCCCTTCTCGGGTGGATTCCTTGGGGCTGACGTATACCATGGAGGCGGGGAGCACGCTTTTGGGAACGTGTCCTTCCGCGTCCGCGAACAGTGCACGGTTGTGGGGAGAGCAGAGCGTGAAGAGATACAACAGAAGCTGGATATTCATATCCTCGGTCACGGATTTCACGGTGAACTCATGGTAGGAGGATTTGTAATCCACCACACGGATATAGACCGTCTCTCCGTCCTCAGCCCGGTACATGTCCACGCGGTCGATGCGACCGCCCATCAGGAGCTTGACAGCGTCGCCCTGTACGGGCAGAGATTCGGGCAGATTGTCTTGGGCGGCGGTGGACAGAGCAGGATCGCCCTCCAACGGAAGGGTCATACTCATGGGAAGAGGATCTCCGGGGCGGCGTCCGTGGGTATCCCATTCCAGGCCGACCACGCGGAAGGAGCTGTCGGACAGCTCGTCTTGAATGCTGTGAATGAGCATGATGGATACCTGACGGAGACGGTCAAAGAGACGCAGAAGTCGCCCATTTCGGGACACGTCACCGCACAGCTCCTGAATGTAGGCGCAAATGATCTTGTCCGCCAGTACGGCGATCTCATCCTCCTCCATAGGACGGATGCGGTTGTCGGCATCCAAGGCCCGGGAAAGATACTGCTCCATGACGTGGTGCAAAAAGTTTCCGGCGTTCAGATTGTCAAATTTGGCCTCGCTCTTTTCCCGCAGAGCCAGAATATGGGACCCGTAGTAGCTGTAGGGACAGCGTGAGTAGGTCTGCAGCTGACTCTGGGACAGCCAGATCTCCTCTCCCAGCAGGCGGCGCACCGTGGGCTTGGTGTTTTGATCCGATACGGGAGTACGGTAACGGAGGGCTCCGCCCTCAGCCAGATATTCCGTTCGGAAAGGGGTAGGCTTCAGGTAAGGGAGCAGATACCCCACTCTGGTGATGGCG
>JAFQOC010000570.1 GCA_017420845.1 Clostridia bacterium | reverse complement strand
GAGTAAATTTTCTCTTTGCCGACAAAGGAATTCAACAGAGCGCTGAGAAGATCGGAATACGCCCGCGCTTCCTCGGTGGAATCGAAATATCCCCGCATGGAAGTAGACTTCCCTGCGCGGTGGGCCTCCCACAGACGGCTTGAGGCATCGTCCAAAAAGCAGGACAGCCATACCGCCACCACGTCGGCCTTGTCGCCGTGGGTCTTCAGTACGGTCTTGGCCAGGCGGTGGGCCACGAAGGGATTTTCCAGCTGCGCGGCAAAGTAGCCCGCGACCAGAAGCTGATGGCGGGAGCCGTTATGAACCAGAAAATCCAGAGCCGTGACCGCCCCATCAACGTCGGTAAAGGCCAGACTCCACAGGGCGATGTGGATGGCCATGGCATCTTCAGCGGCAAGGGATTCGGCGCGGGCCTCGGGGGAGTCCAGGCAATCGAGGATGAGCCGCAGGCTCTTTCCGCTGACCCGATCCAGATCCCTCGTCTCCTCGGTCATGATCCCCAGCCACACGCCCACGGCCCGCTTGACCGCCGAGAAGCGGATGAGGTCGTGCTCCGCGATGACACCGAGAATGGCGCGGAAGGCCTCGGGGGTGCCGCAGTCGCAGTTCTCGCAGATGGCTTGACGCAAGCCCTCTTGAAGCTTGGCGGCCAGCAGAAGCTTGCCCATGAGATCATGAAGATCGGCGCGGTGGGACTTTATGACACCGCGGATGAGCGGGATTGTGATGCGCCCCATACCGTTTTCCTCGGTGAGAATGCGGGTGACTGCATCGGATACAGCGGTATTCCCGTGATCCAGGGCGTAGGCGATCTGCCAATCGTTGTAGCCGGGGGTGCGCCAGACCGCCTCGTCCAGATAGGCGTCAACCTCCTCGGGGATGTCCCTCGTCAGCACCTTGGCGGGATCCAGATCGGGCATCCACTCCATGGCAAAGCTGCGGAGCATACCGATCACCATATCGGCGTAGGCGACGGGATCTGAGGAACGGAAGGGACGGCGGTAGTAGGAGACGGTGTAGGGGATCTCCCGTATGTGATCCGCCCAGTACAGGATAGCTTCCCTGTCCCGCTCGTGGAGCATGGCACCGAAGGCGGGCTTCATGTGTGTCAAGATCCACTCCGAGAGTTTGAGTTGGGGATCATTCAGTGCCTCGGTCAGCGCGGATCCGATGCGGGTATTGTTCATATGACGCAGGGCCGAGAGGAAATCGTGGAGATCGTCACCCACAAGCTTACGGTTTCGCTCTCCCTTTTTGCGGAGCATATCCGAATACTCCTTGGCCAGAGCCCCGCGGCGGAACCGCTCCTCGGAGGTGTATTTGCGTTCATTCATAAGGGTTGTCTCCTTTCGTTACCACATCCGACCCGTGAGGAAAGTGAGGCGTATGAAGGTGAGGGTAGCTCCCTTGGGGAGGGTGAGGGGGGCATCCGGCTCAGTCAGCTCTTCTTCCCCGTGAAAGATACGGACAAGACCGTCCTCCACGGCTTGCAGAGCGGTGGCGGCGGCTTTGGCCGGGTCGATCTCTCTGTCAGTATAGTGGACACCGAAGGCGAACTTACCCAGAGCCTCCATGCCCGCAAACTCCTCGTCCGAGAGAGGCGTGGGATTCTGTGATTCCTTGGCTCGCTCGCGGTAGGCGGTGATACAGGCATCCACGCAGGCTGTGATCAGTTCCCGCAGGTTGTGAGGTTCGCTGGTCAGTACCATGGGACAGGGCTTGACCGCCCTATGGAGGTTGGAGGGATTTTTCAGCATGACATGAATAGTCATAAGGACTCCTGTGATGTTTTTTGATGATCCGTTTCGGTATGAGAGCTCTCATGCTACGAAAAAGATTGAGTGTTATGAATCCGTTTTTTATTCCATGATCTTTCGTATAGCAATATCTAACAGCATCTGTTCCTCTTGGGTGTAGGAGAGCCCGTAAAACTCAATATTGTTATGAACAAGCTCCTCGAAAGTGACGGGAGCATACCCGTTGATATCAACGCCTGCGTTGAATTGACACTTGACCAGGGGAAACAGCTCGGCAGCCGTAGTGCCTGTGCGCGTATTGTGGATATGGCCGCAAATGGAAAAAGACTGACCAAAGTAATGACTGCGGCTCCAGGCCAGACGAGGGTAATGATTCAAATGAAGCTCTATGCCATTCTTTTTCATACTGTGTTCCGGACAAATTGCGGTGAAGTGCCTTTCTTTTTCTTCATCAGTCAGTTTAGAAAGCCAATCTCTGTCGTGATTGCCAACGAGGAGAACCTTTTTAGGCTTAATAGCCTCCAGATACTCCTTGACGGGGATTTTGGAACGAAACGCAAAATCGCCCAAAATGTACAGCGTGTCCCGACGTGTCATGCGGGCGTTGATATTGTCAATAATTACTTTATTCATAGTCTCCACATCGGGAAAATCAGGACGACATTGAGACAGAATATTTTGATGCCCCAAATGGGTATCTGAAATATACATATTCATGGCAGATCCTTTCGGGAGTAAGGTCTAACTCCCTTGTCAAAGTCGGGACAGCCCCCAAGGGCTGCCCCGTTTACAAAGTAAAAGACTGCCGCCGAAGCGACAGTCTTTCCTGTTGTCATTACTCAAGAACAATCACGACAGTCTTGCCGGCTTCCAAGGTTTGGGTCTTAATGGACTCAAAGGCCTTGCCCTGGCCCTCATCCTCGTAGTATGCCTTCCAGTTACCGGTCAGCTCGCCAATAGTGGTCAAGAGGCCGTTGGCATCAAATACCTCAAACTCTTCCTCAAACTCACCTGCGCAGAACACCTCAATTGCATTGCCGAGAGTGCCGTTACAGGTTACGGTGCCATCATATTTGGTGGTGGAGCCATCCTTGACGATCAGCTTAACCTCGATCTTGGCAGTGGCTTCGCTCTCAGCGGCAGTAGTATCAGCAGCATCACCGCTATCGCAAGCAATGAATGCGCAGGACAACAAGGCGAGAGACAGAATCAGGGCGAGAATTTTGATGAATTTCATAACTTTTTCCTCCATGGAAATGATGTTGACTTTATTATACTACATACCGAGGAAAATGTCAATGGGATAAACAAAATTTTCACAGAATATACAAATTTGGTCCGTTCTTCCTTGTGCAAAATGCTATTTATGCTTGTAAAAGGACAAGCAAATGCAGAATAGAAAGAAACAGCGGCCAAGCAATACAGGGGAGATACAACCAGATAGAAAAACCTCGCAACGTGTGGAGTGAGAGTGCGGACAGGAGTATGGCGCCGACACACAGAGGGATGAAGAACCAGGCAAGAAAAAGAATTCCTTTCCCGAACAAGAGGATATACCAGACCGACAGAAGCATGGTTCCCAAAATCACCCCGGTACAACCTCGCCATAGATCCCCCTCGGTAGCACGGTTGAAGGGGCTGCAGGTCATCGTGCGTCCAAGCAGAGCCCCCGTGACAGCATACCACGCCAAATGAAGGACCGTCAATATCCAAAGAGGAGGGAGAATGTCCATAGCGTTGAGACGGTGAAGAAGGTAAATGGGAGACGGCGTCAATAGTAAGACTCCCAGACCGGCCATAAAAGGGATGACCGTGAGAATCGTGATCTTTGCTTTTTTGTTAGGCATAAAGACACTCCTTGAAATGAGCCCCATATGGTTGCCTTGCGATCCCGGTGTAGTGAGGCAGATTTGTGTCTTTATTTCTATGCGTTCAAGGGTTGCTTTATGCCCTAAAAAAACGAAACCAACGTCGGATGGGTGATTCTTTTTTGGGTGTATCCCGTGGCACTACGTTCGATGGCGGAGTCGTATCCGGGCAGAGGTCGTGGGGAAAAAGTGGGATTCTGTCAGGGTCGGTGGCGTCATCGGGATGAATGTGAACAGGAGGTTCTGCATGGTAGGTACAATCCTCCCGAGGCTCGGTTCCTTTGATGAACCATCCCGTTTTCAAAGGATTACCGTATAAAGGATGAGAGCAAAATGGATTGGGGCGTTCTCCCGAGAGGGGGCAGTATTCGCTTATAACCAAATCAGAGGGAATGGGAAAATCAGTTTGAAAGGGAGCACCACGATATGCGTTCTCACAGGAAGCCATCATATCGTCCCATATGCGGATGCAGGGATTTCCCTGAATGCCCGTCATCTCTGCAGGATAATCGTAGCCCATCCATACGCCTCCCAGCAGACGTGGGGTATACCCAATGAAGCGACGGTCACAATTGTTTTGTGTGGTACCTGTTTTACCTGCGATAGAAATCCCCAAAGCGCTTGTCTTGGTGATTATCCCCTGAGCTGTACCGGTTTCTATCGCGTTCATGAGAAATCGTGTCAGAAGGGCCGCCTGAGCTTGGGTACAAACAGGAGTTGCTGTAACGGAATTTTCCAGAAGAACCTTCCCTTCTCGATCCAGCACACGGTGGTAAGACCGTGGCTTTTGAACATTACCGTCATAAAAAACACTGTACGCAGAGGTAAGCTCACGGAGAGTTACACCGATATTCTGCTGCCCCAATGCCAGAGAGGAAACAGTCGCCTCCTGAATATCCCCCAAGCCTGAGAGACCTAATTTTTTGGTGGCTACTTCGTAGCTGTATTCAACACCAACCTCCTCTAATAAGGTTACGGCCACCGGATTGAGGGAATGAGCCAAAGCGTCAGCGGCGGTTACGGTACCTCGGTAACGTCCGTCGGCATTAGCAGGCCATGGTCTTCCGTTTTTCGTGGTCAGAGGCTTGTCATCCAGCAGAGTGTTCCATTGAATGATCCCCTTCATGACGGCCGGCGTAAATACAGTCAACGGTTTAATGCAGGAACCGGCGGGCCGACGCGTATCCGTGGCATAGCTTTGGAGACGGTTTCCCTGCTTATTCCCCACTGCCCCCGCAACAGCCAACACGTCCCCGTTTTGAGGATCCAATAAAATGAAGGCTGAAGCAGGACGACCTCTCTCTCCCTCGGGGAAATTGTTCACGTCTTCGTAGTAGGCTTCTACGATTGCTTGCAGGTTTTCGTCCATAACCGTCTCTATCCTCAATCCACCGTTATAAACAAGAAGGGACGCGGCTGCATAGGAATACCCCTTCCGCTCCATCAAATCATGAATTACGTCCAGGACCACCATATCCGCGTACCAGGATGTGATATTACTTTGGACTTGAGTGGCGCAAGGATTGGTCTTCAAGGGAGACGCCTGCGCGTCGATACAAGCTTCGAATGTGATATATCCCTCCTCAGCCATACGTCGGAGGATCAGATCCCGTCGTACCTTGGTTGCGTCCGGGTTTGTCAAAGGATCGTATTTTGCGGGATTGTTCGTAATCGCGGCAATGGTAGCGCACTCAGGGAGAGTGAGATCGGATACCGACTTGGAAAAATAGACCTCGGCCGCCGCCCCTACACCACGACATCCCCTTGCCAGGTTAATGATATTCAGGTACGTCTCCAGAATGGTTTTCTTGTCGGCCTTCCTTTCCAAATCCATGGCGCGGAAGATTTCGGTAAGCTTACGCTCGGGTGTGAAGTCGTCTTCTCCCGTTAAATTCTTGATGAGCTGTTGCGTAATGGTTGAACCGCCAAACGTGGGGTTCCCCCCAAGGTACCGAAGTGCAGCCCGCGCGGTACGAAGCATATCAACGCCTCGGTGCCGCCAAAAACGTTTATCCTCAATGGCCACAAAGGCATTGATCAGATGCTCGGGCATTTCGGAAAAAGGAGTGTAATCTATGGGGCGCACCTGAGAGAGCTTTCCCCCCGGTGCCTCATGGATGTCTCCTTCACGATTGGCTCGATCTTGCGGAGAGTAAACGTAGAGGGTAGAAGGAGTGCTCTCCCGCGGAATAGACAGCAGGGTCATATCCATAGTGGCAGTGGCGTAAGGACGTAAAACAACGCACAGAATGGCGGCTCCGACAGCTACGAACAGTATAAAAACAGCAATCATGATCAGAACCGCCCGCCGTAGGGCTTTGGACTTTATTTTTCTGGGCATGGAAGGACCTCTCGGTGGATTTTCAAGAAAATAATCGTTTATGTCTTTCACAATTATTATTACGCACTACCGCATAAATAACCGTTGGAAGGGCATGATAATAGAGACACATTCCCCAGATTTTTACGGAAAAGACGGTGTTTGCCGCTTGGAAAGGAAACAACATGAAGCACGTGACGAAAATATTCATCTTTGGACTTCTTGCCTTGACCCTTCTTTGGTCGGGTCTATCCACCCTGTACGCCCGGGAAATATCCCATGAGCTAAGAAGCCTACGACGGGAAAGCAGAAGTGACACCGTATATTTGCGCAGCAGAGTTAAGGAAATGGAGTCAGAGATCAAGGAGTATTTGCGGTGTCCCGTTCATTCGGACGGAATCAACGACCAGACCGATGGAGAAACCCAAACAGAGAACCCGCCTTGCGATAATGTTACCGAATCAGACTCCCCAATGTCTGACGATGCTGAGACAGAGTCATCCCACGGAAGCGTAACCGAGGAACTGACCGTCCCGGTGCAGAACAGCCCCGAGACTCTTCCCAACGAGGATATACCCACGGTTGAATCCTCGCCGGCGGCTTTATACGTGGTAACAGAGCATAACGGAATCATTGGTGTATTTGATCCTTCCGGAGAGCTGATACGTTCTGTGAACGTACTGGTCATAACGCTGTCCCCGGGGGATCGGGAGGCATTACAGATGGGTGTTCCTGCCTACTCCGAGGAAGAACTTGCCGAAATATTGGAAGTGTTCGAATAAACACCTTTATGGTATCATAAAGGGGCTGAGTCAAAAGCTTTTCAGAAAGCGAATGGCTCAGCCCTTTTCTATGTAAGCCAACACTTATAAGCCCCAACAAAAGAAAAAGCCTCAAAAAGGGGCCAAAATGAGTACGACAAAAAGAGGATCCCAAGATCCTTG
>JAFQOC010000569.1 GCA_017420845.1 Clostridia bacterium | reverse complement strand
TGCCGTCGCCCTTGACGCCGAAATCGGCGGCCTTCAGCACCACCTCGGACTTGGCGCCCGCCTGCTCCTTAGGGTACTCGGAGCGGTTGATGGGCTCGGGGACGGGATCGGTCTCGGGCTCGGTGGGCGCCTCGGTGCCCTCGTCGGTGGGGGCTTCCCCGCTCTCGTCGGGAGTATCGGAGGAAGTGGGGGCATCCGTAGCCCCGTCGGTGGTGTCAGTGGTGGGATCGTCACCTCTGCAGGCGGCAAGGCCCAGACAGAGGGTGAGGGTCAGGAGTGCGATCAAAATCAGGATGCTTCTGCGCTTCATGGGTGGTCTCCTTTCTTATGCCCCGGGGACGGGGGTATGGCGGACTGTCGCGGGAAAAATGTTCTTGTTCAAGTGTTCAATCCGCCTATATGGCACTATTATAGCATAACACCGCGCAAATTGCAAGAATAATTCGCGAATTATGAATACAAGGGAGCCACGCTTTCCCGCCGTTTTTTGAAAACCATCACCTTGCACAAAACAAAGGGATTCTTTTCGTGCAAACCGCCTCTGTTTTTAGCCTTGACAAATCCGTCGTTTTGTATTATAATGGTGCAATAGTTTTTACCACACTAAAGCGATAAAGGAGACGCCGAAATCATCGGCAAGGACACTATGAAACCTCTTCACAATCCCGACGTGGACGCCCTGTTCGACGCCATCCTGTCCCTGAAGGATCGGGATGAATGCTATGCCTTTTTCGAGGACGCCTGCACCATCAAGGAGATTCTGGATATTTCCCAACGCCTCAAGGCCGCGGGCATGCTCTCGGCGGGGGCCAACTACGCCGATATCAGCCGCGAGACCGGCATGAGCACCGCCACCATCAGCCGCGTGTCCAAGTGTCTGGAATACGGCGCGGGCGGCTACAAGACCGTGCTGAAAAGGCAGGGGCACAAGCCCTCTGAAACCGCATAAATACCATTGTCAAGCAAGGATATTATACTATGAATAACACCTATCTCAAGCCGGAGGAGCGAGCCGTATTCGCTCTGCGCTCCCTCTACCGCGGCTACGGGTACCTGCCCTTTAAAATGAGCAAATTTGAGGAGTACGACCTCTACGTCCGCAACAAGGACTTCCTGGTCAGCGACCGTATCATCACCTTCACCGACGTGGAGGGCAAGCTCCTCGCCCTCGCGCCCGACGTGACCCTGTCCATCATTAAAAACGGCGAGGATCGCGCGGGAGAAAAGCAGAAGGTCTGCTACAACGAGAACGTCTACCGCGTGTCGGGCAGCACCCACCGATTCAAGGAGATCCTGCAAACGGGTCTGGAGTGCATCGGGGATCTGGACAGCTACGACGTCTGCGAGGTAGTGACCCTGGCCGCCGCCTCCCTCGCCACCGTCAGCGACAGCTACGCGCTGGATATCTCCCACATGGGGATCCTCTCCGCCATGCTGGACGAGATCACCGCCGACGGGGACGTGCGCCGCGAGATCGCCCGCTGTGTTTCGGAAAAGAACACCCACGACCTCGCCCGCGTCTGCGCCGAGGCGGGGGTCAGCCCCGAGGACACCGACAACCTCTGCGGCTTCGTGGGCATCTACGGCGACATGGATACGGTGCTTGCCCGTCTATCCCCCCTCGCCCGCCGCTTTGAGGCCGTTTCGGTGGCCATCTCCGAGCTGACCTCCCTGCGGGATCACCTGAAGTCCACCCCCTACGCCGACCGCGTGCGCTTCGATTTCTCCATCATGAACGATATGAGCTACTACAACGGCGTGGTGTTCTGCGGCTACCTCGACGGCATCTGCGAGTGCGTCCTGTCGGGCGGCCAGTACAACAAGCTCATGAAGCGCATGGGTCGCAAGGCGGGCGCCATCGGCTTTGCCCTGTACCTCGACCTTCTGGAGGGGCTGGCTCAGTCGGCTCCCGCCTACGACGTGGATACGCTGGTGCTGTACGATGCAGCCACCCCCACCGAGGCCGTAAGCCAAGCGGTGGCAGCCCTCCGCAGCCAAGGCAAATCCGTCTCCGCCCAGCGCGCCATCCCCGAAAAGCTCCGCTACGCCACCCTGTGTGACCTGAGAAAGGAGGGGGCAAAATGATCAATATCGCGCTTCCCAAGGGCAGACTGGGAGAAAAGGTCTACGCCATGTTCGCCGAGGCGGGCTACGAGTGCCCTTCCCTGCTGGAGCCCTCCCGCAAACTCATCTTTGAAAACCCCGAGGCGGGCGTCCGCTACTTCTGGGTCAAGCCCTCCGACGTGGCCATCTACGTGGAAAGAGGCGCCGCCGATCTCGGCGTGGCGGGCAAGGATATCCTCCTCGAATACGAGCCCGATGTCTTTGAGCTGCTGGATCTCGACCTCGGCAAGTGCCGCATGGCCGTGGCCGCCAAAAAGGACTTCTACGACGACGGTAGCCGCACCCTCAAGGTGGCAACAAAATTCTCCAACATCGCCGCCCGACATTACGCCTCCAAGTGCCGCGAAATCGACATCATCCACCTTAACGGCTCCATTGAGATCGCCCCCATTCTGGGGCTCTCCGATGTCATCGTGGACATTGTGGAGACGGGCAAGACCCTGGTGGAGAACGACCTGGAGGTCAAGGAGACCATCCTCCCCATCTCGGCGCGCCTCATCTGCAACAAGGCCGCCTTCCGCTTCAAGACCGCGGAGATCGAAAGAATCACATCCTATATGAAAGCCCAGGTAGAAACCCATGATTAAGATCTACAAGTACGGCGAGGTCTCCAATGACGAGATCTTCGCCCGTGACAATATCGCATCCAACGTAGAAGGCGTGGTGACAGGTATCATCGCCGATGTCGTAGAGAACGGCGACAAGGCTCTCTACGCTTACGCCAAGAAGTTCGACAAGGCCGACCTCACCTCCCTGGAGGTAACACCCGAGGAGATCGAGGAGGCCGTGGCATCCGTATCCCCCGAATTCCTGGACATCCTCCGCGAGGCCGCCGTCAACATCCGCGCCTTCCATGAAAAGCAGGTACGCAACAGCTTTATCATCAGCGAGCATGACGGCGTGGTGGTGGGTCAGAAGGTGACCCCCATCGAGAAGGTGGGCCTCTACGTCCCCGGCGGCACCGCCGCTTACCCCTCCACCGTGCTCATGGACGCCATTCCCGCAAAGATCGCGGGCTGCTCCGAGATCGTGATGGTGACCCCTCCCTCGGCATCGGGCAAGGTCAACCCCGTCATTCTCGCCGCCGCCAAGGTGGCGGGTGTGACCCGCATCTTCAAGATGGGCGGCGCGCAAGCCATCGCCGCTCTGGCCTACGGTACCGAGAGTGTCCCCCGCGTGGACAAGATCGTGGGCCCCGGTAACGCCTACGTGGCCGAGGCCAAGAAGCAGGTCTTCGGCCGTGTGTCCATTGACATGATCGCGGGCCCCAGCGAAATCCTGGTGGTGGCGGATGCTACCTGTAATCCTAAGTTCGTGGCCGCCGATCTTCTGTCTCAGGCCGAGCACGACCGCATGGCCTCCGCCGTGCTGGTCACCGACACCTACGAGCTGGCCGAGGCCGTCTCCGCCGAGCTGGAGCGCCAGATCCCCCTGCTCCCCCGCGCCGAGATTGCCCGCGAGTCCATCGACAAGAACGGCAAGATCATCGTGGCCGAGGGCAACCTCATGCTGGCCATCGACATTGCCAACGAGATCGCTCCCGAGCATTTGGAGCTGTCCATGGACAACCCCTTCGACTATCTGGACAAGGTCAAGCACGCCGGCTCCATCTTCATGGGCAAGTACTGCCCCGAGGCCCTGGGCGACTACTTCGCCGGCCCCAACCACACCCTGCCCACCAGCGGCACCGCCCGCTTCTCCTCTCCCCTGTCGGTGGATGACTTCGTCAAGAAGTCCCAGTTCACCTACTACACCCGCGACGCCCTGTCCAAGGTAGCCGATAAGGTGGCCTACTTCGCCGAGCGGGAGGGCCTCTCCGCCCACGCCAGAAGCGCCACCGTCCGCTTCGAGGGGGACGCCGAATGAGCCGCTTCTTCACCAAAAGGCTTGCAAAGCTGACCCCCTACACCCCCGGCGAGCAGCCGCGGGATATGCAGTATATCAAGCTCAACACCAACGAGTCCCCCTTCCCTCCCTCCCCCGCCGTCATCCAGGCGGCCACGATTGAAGCGGGGCGGCTCCAGCTCTACTCCGACCCCACCTGCCGCGAGCTGACCGATAAGCTGGCCTCCCTTTACGGAGTCGCCCCCGAGCAGGTCATCCTCACCAATGGCTCCGACGAGGTGCTGAACTTCGCCTTCATGGCCTTTGCCGACGAGGACCACCCCCTGGTTTTCCCCGCCATCACCTACGGCTTCTACCCCGTCTTCGCCGAGCTGAACCGCATTCCCTACGAGGAGATCCCCCTGAAGGCGGATTTCTCGGTGAACTACCGCGATTATCTGAATTTGGGTGGTAAAACCATCGTGATCGCCAACCCCAATGCCCCCACGGGACTCTGCCTGACCCTCGCGGAAATCGAGGAGATCGTCAGAACCAACCCCGACGGTGTGGTGGTGATCGACGAGGCCTACGTGGACTTCGGCGCCGAGAGTGCCGTGACGCTTACGGACAAGTACGAAAACCTCCTGGTCACCCAGACCTTCTCCAAGTCCCGCTCCTTGGCGGGGGCGCGGCTGGGATTTGGCATCGGAGGCAAGGCTCTGATCGCCGATCTCCACACGGTGCGCTACTCCACCAACCCCTACAACGTCAACCGCATGACCGCCGCCGCGGGCTACGCCGCCCTCTGCGACAACGATTACTACATGCAAAACTGCCGTACCATCATGGAGAACCGAGCCTACACCACCGACGCTCTCCGCGCCCTGGGCTTTGAGGTGCTTCCCTCCCTCACCAACTTTGTATTCGCCAAGACCGACAAGATGAGCGGCGAGGCCCTTTATCTGGAGCTGAAGCGAAGGGGCATCCTGGTGCGCCATTTCGGCAAGGCAGAGATCACCGACTACAACCGCATTACCATCGGCACAAGAGAGCAGATGGAGGCGTTCATCGCCACGGTTTCGGATATTCTGAAAGAGCTTTGAGCCCAACAATTTGCCCTCTCCGTCACGCAAGCGTGACACCTCCCCCGGAGGGGGAGGCTTTCGGAATAACTACCCACAAGGCTCCCCCTTTGGGTAGCGAAAGATCGGAAG
>JAFQOC010000568.1 GCA_017420845.1 Clostridia bacterium | reverse complement strand
CTCCCGGCAAGGCTCTGTTCTGTCCCTCCCCCACAAGCGCCGCCGAGGCCATTCGCGGAATCGCCCGCAGGGGGGATATTGTGGTGGTCATGGGGGCAGGGGACGTGATAAAAGTAACCCAAGCTTTATTCGGATAAATCGTGATACAAGATACACGCCGAACAAGCTCGGCGTGTATCTCACCGCTTCCCCCACACTTCTACGAAAGGATTCTCCCTATGGTCTTTTCCTCCACCCTATTCCTGTTCGGGTTCCTTCCCCTCTCGCTGCTGATCTACTATATCATGCCGCCCAAGGGTCGGAATCTGGCGCTGTTCTTGCTCAGCATGATCTTCTACGGCTTCGGAGAGCCCACCTACATCGTCGTGATGCTGTTCTCCATAACCGTGGCCTACCTCACGGGCTTCCCCATCGGCAAATACCGTGAAAAGGATCCGAAAAAAGCGAAATTCTGGCTGATTCTGTCGGTTTGCCTCAATCTGGGTATGCTCCTGTTCTTCAAGTACACCAACTTCTTCATTGAGAACCTGGCCTTGATCCCCCCCTTGTCGGGAGTCCTGGAGCCCATTGACGGTCTGACCCTTCCCATCGGTATCAGCTTCTACACCTTCCAGATCATGTCCTACTCCATCGACCTCTACCGCGGGAGTACCGACACCCAGAAAAGCTATATTTCC
The DNA here is from genome assembly GCA_017420845.1 of Clostridia bacterium. Lineage (GTDB taxonomy): Bacteria > Bacillota > Clostridia > Oscillospirales > CAG-272 > CAMEON01. The sequence continues at coordinate 2,252 of JAFQOC010000568.1, read as the reverse complement.
TTTGGTGCCTACGTCTCTCTGTTCCCCCAGCTCATAGCGGGTCCCATCGTCCGCTACCGCGACGTGGACGACCAGCTCATCTCCCGTGAGCATTCGGTGGACAAGTTCGCCGCGGGTGTCAGCCGCTTCACCGTGGGCTTTGCCAAAAAGCTCCTGCTGGGCGACTCCCTCGCCGCCATCTACGCCTACCTCGGAACCGTCTACGCCGTGGAGCCCACCACCCTCACCGCCTGGATGCTGGTGCTGACCTACACCCTCCACATCTATTTCGACTTCTCGGGCTACTCCGACATGGCCATCGGTCTGGGGAGGATGCTGGGCTTTGAATTCATGGAGAACTTCAACTACCCCTACCTGGCCTCCTCGGTCACCGACTTCTGGCGGCGGTGGCATATCTCCCTGTCCTCCTGGTTTCGGGAGTACGTCTATATTCCTCTGGGCGGCAACCGCAAGGGGCTTCCCCGTCAGTTTCTCAACATGGGTATTATCTGGTTCCTCACGGGATTCTGGCACGGAGCGGCCTGGAACTTCATCCTCTGGGGCGTCTTCTACTTCGTGATCCTGGCCCTGGAAAAGGCCTTTCTGCTCAAGTGGTTTGAAAGGAACCGCGTCACCCGCGCCCTGGGTCATATCTGGGCGCTGATCCTGGTGGGCATAGGGTGGATGCTCTTTGACCACACGAGCCTTACCGAAGCCTTCGCCGTCGCGGGCGGCCTGTTCGGTCTGGGTACGGTGGGCTTTACCTCGGCTACCGTGCGCTACGAGCTGCTGCGGTGCCTGCCCCTGCTGGCCGTATCGGTGGTGGCCGCCACCCCCTACCCCGCAAGGCTTCTGGCAAGAGTTCAGGACATGCACCCCCGCCTGGCCGTCCTGCGCCCCCTTCTCATCGGTCTGGCCCTCCTGGTCTCCGTAGCCTACATGGTCAGCGGGACCTTCAGCCCCTTCCTCTACTATATTTTCTGATTTTTCTAAAGGAGCCTATGAACAAAAAGATCAACATGACGGTCACGGCGCTGTTCCTGGTCCTCATTTTCGGCTTTGGGATCGCCTTCTGGATCCTCCCCGACGCCGATTTTTCCCCCGAGGAAAACCGCCCCCTCCAGACCTTCCCCGCCGTCAATCCCCAAAGCTGGCTGGACGGCAAGGTCTCGTCTCAGCTCATCACCTACTATTCGGATCAGTTCCCCCTCCGAAACACCTGGCTCAGCCTCCACGGGCTTTCTGAACTGGGGCTGGGCCGCGGAGAGAGCAACGGTGTGCTGATCGGCCAAAACGGCCAATTGGCCGTCCGCCGCTTTGATGCTTACCTGTCCCGTCTGGAGCGGCTGGAGGACACCGACTACTACAGCCCCGCCCACGTGGAAAAGGGGCTGAACGCCCTGATAGCCCTGGATGAGACCCTTACCGCCCGGGGCATTCCCCTGTGCGTGCTTCTGGCTCCCCGAACCATCGACGTAACCGTCGGGGACTTTCCCTACCCCTCCACCCTGCCCGACCGCCTGGACACCGTCATTCAAACCACCCTGCGGGAGGGAGACGTCAACAACGTGGAGCTGCTGGCCACCTTCCGTCAAATGCACGAGGAGGGCGGGTACGTCTACTACCGTACCGACCACCACTGGACCACCAAGGGAGCCTACGTGGCCTACGCCGCGGTCATGAAATCCTGGGGGCTGGAGCACGAGATCCTGCCCGAGGAGGCGTTCACCGTCCGCACGGTAGCCGATTTTTACGGCACCACCCACTCCCGCGCGGGGCTCTCCTTCATTCCCCCCGACACGCTGGAGATCTGGGAGCGTGAGGACGATAGCCGCTACACCGTATTTGAACTGAGCAGCGACGGCACGCCCAAGACCGTCATCGAGGCCGGCTTCATCAACGAAAAATACCTGACCGAGAAGGACAAGTACAGCGCCTTTCTGGACGGCACCCACCGCATGCTGTTCATCCTGGACAAGGAGACCGCCGACAGGGGAGAGTCCCGTCCCCGCCTGCTCCTGGCCAGAGATTCCTTTGCCAACAGCATGGTTCCCTTCCTCGCCCGTCACTTTGACATTTGCATGGTCAACCTCTCGGGAGGCATGACCAACCTCTCCGAGCTGGCCAATCAGTACGGCTGCAGCCGGGTGCTGGTGGTGTGCAACCGAGAGAATCTGATCACGTCGGACTGCGTGGCGGCGATTGAGTAAACGGGAAATTGCAGTTTATCGGTGAGTTTGAACATTCACGTTCCGCTCGCACCTTGGCGGGGG
>JAFQOC010000567.1 GCA_017420845.1 Clostridia bacterium | reverse complement strand
GTGGGTAGGGGCGCACCTATGTGTGCGCCCTTGGTGGTTGACTTCGGGCGCACACGCAGGTGCGCCCCTACCTCATGTTTACACGGGCGGTCTATTGATCGCCGTGTAGAGTGCGTCGGCAATGGCCCTCATGCGGGCGGGATCCACCTTCAGAACCTTGCGGTCGTAGGAGAGCAGGCCGTTGGTCTCGTCCTCCACGTCGGAGACCTGGGTGTAGACCGCGCCGCACAGACCCTCCCCCACGGCGGGGATGATCTCGTCCTCATAGAGCTTGACCAGGGCGTTTTCAAAGTCGGCTTGTTCCTTGAAGAATCGGTAACCGTAGGTGCCCGTGGGGTTGAAGGCGTGGTCATCGGGCTTGTAGGCATAGCCGCCGAACTCGGATAGCACCATGGGCTTATCGGTGTACTTGAGCTTCACGGGCTTGAAGTAGATATGCTCGCTGTCCACGTCGGTGTCGGTGACCTTGAACCACCCCGAGGCGGTGTCGATGAAGCGGGTGGCGTCCAACTCGCGGAGCCTTGCGTAGGCGGCGTTGCCGTCGAACTGCCCCCAGCCCTCGTTGAAAATCGTCCAGTAAACGATACAAGGATGGTTGCGGAGCTGGTTTACCGTGGCTTCCATTCCGTCAAAGAAAGCCCGGCGGGTGGCCTTGTCGCGGTGGAGGCGTTTATCGTTCAGCTCTTTCAAGCCCACCGTAGGCAGGGCGGTGTCGCGGATAAAGGAGTAGTGTCCGTTATTGACCATATCCTGCATGACCAGCATACCCAGGCGGTCGCAGTCGTAGTAGAACTGCTCGGGCTCCACCTTGATGTGCTTGCGGAGGGTGTTGAAGCCCAGGGACTTCATGGCGAGAATGTCCTGCTCATAGCACTCCGGGGCGGCGGGAGTGTAGATGCCGTCACTCCAGTAGCCCTGATCCAGGAGGGCGTGGAGGAAGTAGGGCTTGCCGTTCAGGCAAAGGCGGGGGATGCCGTTTACCTTTTTGATCTCCAAGGTGCGGAGGGCGAAGTAGGACTGCACCTTGTCCTCCCCCGCTTCCACCGTGAAGTCGTAGAGGTAGGGATCCTCGGGACTCCACAGGCGAGGGGATGGGAGCTTCACGGTGGCTTTCCCGTCGGCGAGAGGGAAGGACAGATCCCCGTCGGGGGTGGTGACGGTGACGGTGCCCTCGGTCACGCCCTCGGCGGTGATGGTGGCTGTGTCCTGTGCTGTGTCGATGCGGAGGGAGCGGATATAGGTCTCGGGGACGGATTCCAGCCAGACCGTCTGCCAGATGCCGGATACGGGGGTGTACCACATACCGCCGCGGTCCTTGCGTTGCTTGCCGTAGGGGAGGACGTGGTTGAACAGCATATCCTCGCACTCGACCTCCAGAAGGTTCTCTTTCTCCACATGATCGGTAACGTCCAGGGAGAACGCCTCGTAGCCGCCCACGTGGGAGCCTATGAACTGACCGTTCAGATGGATCTTGGCGCATGAATCCACCGCACCAAAGTGCAGGATGACTCGTCCCTTTTGGAAACCGTCGGGGAGGGAAAAGGCCTTGTAGTAGGACATGGCCGTAGCGTCGGCAGGGGGGATCTCCACACCAGACAAGCGGGACTCGGGACAGAAGGGGACAAGGATAGGCTTGTCTTCCATTTCGTTCATGGACGCAACCGATAACTTCCACTCTCCGTTGAGGCAGAAGAAGGACTCCCGCTTCATCTGGGGTCTGGGATAGGTGTTCCACGGAATGGCGGTGGGATCAGCCTGCAAAGCCTCCCCCACCTCGGTCAGGAGGTGGATCAACTGTTGTTTCTTACTCACGGGCGGCCTCCTTCGCGGTCTTTTTCTTCATGATATACAGGAGCAGGGCCAGGAACAAGCCCAGCACTACTGCCGCCACGAGAGCGGCGAGAAAGATATTCTGATTGGGGATGAAGGACTCGGTGCCGTCGTCGCCCATGACGGTCTCGGCATCCCGCAGCACCCACGCGCCGATGGCGGGGCCGACGATACCGGGGATCAGCACCTGACCCGCGATGCGCAGACCCTGGAACATACCCGCCCGCCCCTCGGGGGTGTGGTCGCGGATGACCGCGCCGAATACCGCGGTGCCGGCCAGATACCCGCACATCATGAGCAGAGAACCGATGAACACCAGGGCGGTGGAGCGGAAGAAGTACAAGAGGATATACCCCGCGCACAAAAGCCCCAGAGAGGGAAGCATGGAGGCACGGAAGCCTACTTTATCGTGTACCCGCCCCCAGATGACGGTAAAGACCGAGGCCAGGATGATGGCGGGGGCCATGACCAGGACGTAGCCCTCCATTTTGAGTCCCTCGGTGTAGTAGAGGATGAGGTAGGGCATGAAGATCTGAATGGAGATGCCGAAGAGGGCGAAGGCGATGAGCAGAAGGTAGAGGAGGGGATTCTGCTTCATGACCGAGGGACGGAAGCCGTAGATAATGTTGGCGAAGTAATGATCGGTGCCGTCGGCCTTCTTGTGGGGCTCGTCGATGAGGAAGAAGCCCAGAATACCGATGACCGTGACGGCGATACCGATGATGAGAAAAATGGTGGTCCAGCTTTCGGACTTGTTCAGATCAAAGCCCATGAAGCCCCCGAAGACGCAGAGGATGGCCACCAGCGGCATCATGGCGTTGATGCCCTCGGCGGCGCCCCGGCTCTTGTGGGTGGTGGAGTCGGTGAGCCAGGCGTTGAAGCAGGCGTCGTTGGCGGTGGAGCCGAAGAAGGTCATGACGCAGTCCATGACAATGACCAGGGTCACGCAGACGGCGGAAACGGTGGCGGCGGGGAAGAGAAGCCCCACCGTATCGGTGCGGATGAAGGCGAAGGACAGAATAGAGATACCCCAGAGGATATAGCCCCCCGCCATGAAGACCTTGCGGCGGCCCACTTTGTCGGACAGGGCACCCATGATCAGGGTGGTGACGGTGGCGGCCACGGCGGAGGCCATGACCATGGCGGAGATGTCGGCGGGGGAGGCGTGGAACATCTTGTAGATGAAGACGTTGAAGTACATATTCTCCACCACCCAGGCGATCTGGCCCGTGTGGGAGAAGATGATGAGGGCAAGGAGGAATTTACTCTTGGCGGCTCGGTTGGTCTTCATAGGCTGGCTCCTTTCGGGGGGGCGTTCTGCGAATATTGTACCATACTCACGGGGAAAAGTCAAGGGCACTCTTAATCGTATGAAGATTTCCCTTAATAATATTAAGAATCCGCCCGAATCGTTGACAGATGGGGGGAAAAGTGCTATGATGAGAGCGGACAACCCCTAAGCATACTTCAATACTACGTGCCAAAAAGATCCCTCGCAAGGAGGTAACCCGGCTATGGAACTCTGGACCCCTGCCCATCTGAAGACCCTTCTGCCGTCCATCGGCGTTATGCTGATTCTATGCGTTCTGATTCACCTGTGGCTTGGGAAAAAGCCTTTACGAATTCGTATGATTCCCCTTCAGGTCATCGCCGTTCTGCTGATCCTTCTGGAAATCGGCAAGCAGGCCGTTTCCTTCTCCAGGGGCTACGACCTCTACCATATTCCCCTGCATTTTTGCTCCCTGTTCCTGTTTTCCATCCCCCTCATGGCCTTCTATCGGGGTAGGCATGAGGCTGTGGTGCGCACCGTGACCACCGTCCTCTGCGGTTCGGCCATGCTGCTCATGACCGTCTACCCGGCCTTGATCTATCCCGCTTGGGACGTGGAGAACTTTTTCTCCGCCTTTTTCTCCTTTCATACCGTTACCTTCCACGGGCTGGTGTACTTCGTTTACCTGCTGATCCTGACGCTTCGGCTCTACGGCGATTACGGGCGGCGGGAGCGCAGGGCTACGTTGATTTCCATTGCGGTTTTTTCGGCGGTGGCGGCTACGGCGGCACAGCTCCTCAAAACCAACTTTACTAATATGTATCAATGCAATATCCCGCCCATTGAGGCTCTGCGGCAGAGTCTGATTGCTTCTTGGGGCTACGTGCCTGCCCAGCTCACCTACGTGGCGGGGGTGACGGCAGGGCATATCCTGTTTCTGTTGGGGGTGTTTGCTCTCTCGAAGCTTTTGTCCCGCACCGCGGACAGATGGCTCGCTCCAACTAAAAAAGAGGGATAAGTCTTGACAAAAGGGGATGAATGGGCTATAATAGGGAAAAATACTCTTGGGAGTTCTCTATGAAAATCGTATCCATCATTGCCTACCCCGACCGTATCGAAGTGATTGCGGATATACCTATGCCCGTCTCGGCCTCGGGACGGGCTTTTGTGCCGCTGGTCAGAGGCGGCACGGGACGGCATACCCCTGCCCGCCTGCTGACGGAGTCACGGTGCGTCGAGGGGGATCGCCTGATCTTTCCCCGCTACGCCGAGGGGTACGACCTGCTGATCGGCCGCTTTTCAGTAACGGTAGACCGAAACGAGGCGGAGGGCGTATGCTACGTGACCGACGTAGCCCCCGCCGCCTCCCGAGGGGATACCCCCCGCCCTCCTGTGGGCAAGCCCGTGGGCACGTGGGTCACCTGCCCCGGGGAGGATATGGATTTCTACGGCTTCGGCGGCATGATGACCGAGATCAATATGGCGTGGATCCTCACCCTCACCCCTGCAGAGGAGGACATTCCCCATATTTGGAACGGCAAGACCTACTACTTCGCACGGCCCATTATGGACACCTACGACCGCCTCATGCAGCCCTGTATCCGGCGTGGGCTCCCCTGCCTCGTGCGGCTCATTAACCGCTTTTCCTACCGTCTCAAGGGGTCGGACGCCGCCCTGCGCGCCGTGATCGGCCACCCGGGCTACGAGGACACGGGCTTTTCCGAGCAGATGTCCGCCTTCAACCTCAACACTGAGGAGGGGGTGGAGACCTATTGCGCCTGCGTGGATTTCCTTTGCAATCGTTACGCGAATCCCGCAAGCCCCCTGTTCTGCTCGGTTATCATGGACGTGGGCAACGAGATCAACGCCCAGGCCGTCTGGCACAACTGCGGCCCCATGCCCTGCGGGGACTTCATGGAGGAGTACGCCGCGGCTCTCCGCATGGCTCATCTCATTGGTCTGACCCATAACAGCGCCCACACCGTACACGTGTCGCTGGATCACTACTACGGCATCCCCTACCGCCCCGACTCCTTGCGCTATTACGGAGGACGGGAATGCCTGGCGCGGCTGGCGGCCATCTGCAGGCGTGACGGCGATTTCGACTGGGGCATTTCCGCCCACCCCTACCCCGAGGATCTGACCCACCCCGATTTCTACAACGACAAGACGGCGACGTATCAGCCCGATACTCATCGGATTACCATGAAGAATCTGGAAAT
>JAFQOC010000566.1 GCA_017420845.1 Clostridia bacterium | reverse complement strand
TTTGAGTGAAATACGCCTTGCGGCGTGTGAAATACCTGCGGTGTGAAATTTGCGCTACGCGCAAGTGAAATATGCCTTTCGGCATGTTAAGGTGCAAAACCTTCGGTTTTGTCCATTTTAATGAAAATTGAAACCCGTAGGGTTTCTTCCGACACCCGACCGAAGGGAGGATTTCACACGCAAAGCGTATTTCACGCCGCAGGCATTTCACACGCGAAGCGTATTTCACTATTGCAGTTTGTCGGAACGATAAACTGCAATTTACCGTTCCCTCTCCCCCTTGACAAGATCCCGAAGAAACGATATAATAAAAGCACAAAAAACAGGAGGCCACCATGGAACTCATTGAAATACTCGCCATCCTCATCCTTCTCGGCGTACTGGCAGCCGTCGCCCTTTTGGTCGTCCTGCTGCTCCGCAAGCATCCGACCGCCGATCCCTCCTCCGCCGCCGAGGCCACCGCCCGCGCCATGACCGACACCCTTCGGAAAGAGGTCACCGAGCCCATCCTCCGCGAGGAGCGGAACAACCAGAGCACCCTGCGCACCGAAATGCAGACCGAGCTGCGCGGCTCCCGTACTGAAATGACCAACACGGTACAGACCTCGGTAGACAAGCTGGGGCAATCCCTCCGTGAGTCCCAAAGAGAGACCGCCGAGCTCCAGGCTAAGCGCATCTCCGACCTGACCGCCTCCGAGGAGCGGCTCATGAACGAGCTGGCCCAAGCTCAGACCCGCCGCTTTGAAGCCCAGGACGCCCGCCTGGACACCATGCAGAAGGGGCTGAATACCCTGCTCTCCGAGCGCATGGACGGTCTGAACGCCACCGTCAGCAGGCGGCTGTCCGAGGTAGAAAAACAGTTCAAGGATTTCCGTGAGCAGTCTGCTACCGCTCAGGAGCAGCTTCGCAAGGCCATGGAGGACCGCATGACCGCCATGCAGACCGCCAACAGCGAAAAGCTGGAGCAAATGCGGGCCACCGTGGACGAAAAGCTCCAAAAAACCCTGGACGAGCGCATTTCCCAATCCTTCAAAATGGTCAACGACCGTCTGGCTGACGTCTACAAGGGTCTGGGCGAAATGCAGACGCTTGCAGGGGATGTGGGGGACCTCAAGAAGGTTATGGCAGGCGTCAAGACCCGCGGTATTCTGGGAGAGATCCAGTTGGGAGCCATCATTTCCGAGATCCTGTCCCCCGAGCAGTATGAGGAGAACGTAGTCACCCGTCCCGGCACCGCCAACCGCGTGGAATTCGCCATCAAGCTCCCCGGAGAGGATGACCGGCCCGTTCTCCTCCCCATCGACGCCAAGTTCCCCGCCGACGCCTACCACCATCTGGTGGACGCCTACGAGGCGGGAGATCTCGAGGCCATTAAGGCCGCCGCCGCCGAGCTGGAGACCCGCGTAAAGTCCGCGGCTAAGGACATCCGGGACAAGTACCTGGAGCCTCCCTACACCACCACCTTCGGCATTATGTTCCTGCCCTTTGAGGGACTCTACGCCGAGGTGGTCCGCATGGGGTTGGTGGACGTGCTCCAGAACCGGTATCGGGTCAGCGTTGCCGGCCCCACCACCCTGGCCGCCCTGCTCAACAGCCTCCAGATGGGCTTCCGCACCCTGGCTATTCAGAAGCGTTCGGGCGAGGTCTGGGAGGTGCTGGGCGCGGTCAAGACCGAGTTCGGGAACTTTGAAAAGGTGCTGGCCAAGGCTAAGGAGCGCATCGACCAGACCGGCGACGAGCTGGACAAGCTCATCGGCACCCGTACCCGCCAGATCAACCGCAAGCTGAAATCCGTGGCAGAGCTTCCCGCAGAGGAAGCCCACAAGCTGCTGGACGGGGTGGTCGCGGACGACGACCCTTGATCCCCCCCTATTCCCAAAGGACCCGCCCTCACACCGAGGACGGGTCCTTTCCTATTGCCTTCTCACTCCACGTAAAACTCCCGCAGATCCTCCAGACGGATACACCCCAGGGTCCCGCCCCACACCGCGCCGCAGTCTATGGCGATATGGCCGTGCTCGCGGTAGATTCTTCCGCTGTATGCCTCGTCAATGCGCCCCGTGGGCACGTGCCCCGTCACCAGGTAGCGATCGGGAAAATACCGCTTTGTATAGTCGGTATGGGCGGTGATCAAATCATACAGATCGTACTCCTCCGGCGGGCGGGCAGGATCGAAATCCCCGAGCCCCGCGTGCACCAGCACGAAGCGGTTATTCCCTACCGTCAGCTCCTCGTAGGGGGCAAACTCAGCCAGGTAGTCCAGAATCCCCTCCCGCTCATCGGGGGTCAAACGGCGAAATTCCTCCGCCGTGGTTTGTCCCCCGTCGGTCAGCCAGCCCGCCAGGGCAGACAGATCCTCGGCGGTCAGGTGGGAGTCGCAGTTCTCCTCCGTGATCCGCGCGGACAGCTTGCCCAGCAGGTACTCCGCCATGTAATCGTGATTGCCCAGTATGGGATACACGTTGGGACGCATACTCATGTCGGTCAGGATCTTCATGGGGTTCGGTCCGCGGTCCACCACGTCGCCCAGCACGTACAGTTCATCCTCATCCGAAAATCCAATGAGCTCCAGCATTTTCATATACAGGTCGTAACACCCGTGCAGATCACTCATAACGTAGGTCATTTGCGCAGATCCTCCTTGGTAAAATGCTTTTTGATTCACCATACGGTATCATACCACAGATCCCGCAAAAAGTCAAGAACCGGAGAGGCCTCCGTCTCGGTCATCTCCCGATAAACATCCGGGTCCCATAGTTCCCTTCCGCCATGTGCCCCACGCCGTGACATCATATTTTGGTTTGGCGCGCATATAATGGCAGAGGAATCCACCATTATGCCCACGGAGGTGTCCCTTGCGCCGATTCTGCTGCTCGCTCTTTCTTTCAATCCTGTTATGTCTTATGACGGTTCCCCTGCTCTCCTCCTGCGGTCCCGCCCGCCGTCAGGAGGATTTTGCTTACGCCGACATCCCCTTTTCCCTGTCGGTGGAGGGCACCTATCTCCCGACTCATGACGCGGGAGGCACACCCCGCCCCATTGCCGCGGAGGTGACGGCCGGCGCGCCTGTGGACGGCGACCCTACCCTCCGTAGTCTGACCGTGACCTTTACAGCCCCCGAGGCCTTGGCGGGCGTGACCATCACCGCCCATCTGACCGCCGCTCCCGACGGTACCGTGTCGAGGCAGGTGGTCTTTGTCTACCCCTCCGACTACGGGCAGATCGGGTTCACCGCCAAGGGGGCGGAGCTGGACGGGTTTCTCCGCTTTGCCGAAGCTTGGCTCCCCATAGGCGACGTGACCGAGGTGTCCCCCAAGGCCTCCGACGGCAGCTTCACGGTTACCCGCCGCAAAGGGGCGCGGGAGGCGGTGTTTACCTTTACCAATGAAAGCCCCCTTCCTCTGCGGGTGGCGGTGAGCGATGAGCACGGAAGGATGGAATTGGCAGTGCGATAACGTTGGTTGTAACGATTCAGTTAACGTTCAAATTTGGGTTTGTCGGTGCGTGGGGTTGCTGCTACGCGGGGGTAGTGGGGGCGAAGCCCCCATCACAAAGCGCGAAGGGGGGC
>JAFQOC010000565.1 GCA_017420845.1 Clostridia bacterium | reverse complement strand
TCCGCGCCTTCCTGGTGGGAGGCGCGCTCTGCGTCATTGCGCAGATCCTCATAGACAAAACCAAACTGACCCCCGCGCGGATACTGGTCCTGTACGTGGTGGCAGGGGTGGCTCTGGGTGCGGTAGAAATCTACGAGCCCCTGGTCAAATTCGCAGGAGCGGGAGCCTCCACGCCGCTGACGGGATTCGGATATCTGATCTCCAAAGGGGTCAGAAGGGCAGTGGAGGAAAAAGGCCTTTTGGGCGCGCTGACAGGACCTCTCACGGCGGCGGCAGGAGGAACGGCGGCGGCGCTGGTGTCCGGATATGCCGTGGCGTTGATCAGTAAGGGCAAGGCCAAAAAGTAATACGAGATAAAAAATCACCATCAAGGATCCGCAGTTCCTTTCGCATATCTCATGTCTTGTATCTTTGATCCTACCCCTTTATGCCAAATCCCTCCTTGAGCTTATCAATGGCCGCCTTCTCAATGCGGCTGACGTAGGAGCGGGAGATCCCCAGCTTCAGCGAAATCTCCCGTTGGGTCATGGCAGGGATGCCCCCCAGACCAAAGCGCAGGGTAATGACCTGCCTCTCCCTCGGCTCCAATCGGGTACGGATCAAGGACAACGCACGATCCGCCTCCACGCTCCTCATAACCTCCTCGGGCAAATCCTCCTCGCTGGATATCACATCCGTATAGGTGAGGGGGTTGCCATCGCGGTCCACGTCGATGGTCTCGTTCATGGAGATCTCGGCGGCGTGCTTCTTCCCCGCGCGGAAATGCATGAGGATCTCGTTCTGGATACATTTGGCGGCGTAGGTGGCAAAACGAGCTCCGTTTTCGATCTTGAAGCTGTCTACCGCCTTGACAAGACCGATGGTTCCGATGGAGATCAGATCCTCCTGATCCTTGGCGGTGGCGTAGTATTTGCGAACCATGTGGGACACCAGACGCAGATTGTGCAGAATGAGCTTCTGACGCGCCTGTGCGTCGCCCTGTCTCGCGGCACGAAAGGCGGCCTCCTCCTCTCTTGTCTCCAAAGGCGGAGGGAAATTGTGGGGAGTGTCCAAACCTAAAATAACGTGCAGAAGCCTGAGAACAGGGGAAACCAGAATGCCGATCATAAGGGCTACCTCCGATAATAATTCCCTCTATCTTATGTGGACAGAGTTGTCCCTCATACCTGGAAATTCCTCTCTTGACGAATTCGGCAAAATATGCTATACTCTGTCTGTATCCCATTGCCTGCGAAAGGAGAACGGTTTTCGTCACTTCACCGCCGTCGGAAACCGCCGGTCATCCGTCATGCAACTGCTGTACAGGACCAAATACAACGACCTTCCAAACGGACTGTTCCGTATATACTACTGTGCCCATCCCGACGAATATAAAGGGCTGTTCCCCGAAATCTGCGAGGACATCCACCGCCACAAGAATTGCGCGATCTGGTATAAGGACACCCCCTCCGACGCCACGCAACCCGATCTTCTGGATGAATGCAATCTCATGGTGGTGGCAGTCACCTCCACCTTTCTGCAAGCCCCCAGTATCGCGCGGGACGTCGAGCTGTCCTATGCGCTGGAGCACCATATTCCCATTCTTCCCATTGTATATGCCCGGGATATGGAAGAGGAATATACGGCGGTGTTCGGCCCCCTGCAGTATCTGGCCCGTTTCGAAATGGGGAACGGTGCCCTGACGTATCACCATAAGCTCAGGGTCTTTCTGACCGAGAATACCGTATCCGAGCGATTGGTGGATCGCATCACAGACAGCTTTGACGCGACCTTCTTTCTGAGCTACCGAAAGAAAGACCGTCTGGCGGCCATGCGGCTGATCCACGCCATCCACAACGACAAATCTCTGCAGCATATCGCCATCTGGTACGACGAATACCTGTCCATCGGAGAGGATTTCAATCAATCCATTACGACGGCGCTGGACAAGAGCCTTTTGTTCATTCTGGCGGTCACACGTAATATGGTTGGCGAGGATAATTACGTTTCCCAAACGGAATATCCTTTGGCACGAAAGCGGCTCATGCGGATCCTGCCCGTGGCGCTGGAATCGGTGGACACGGCCCTGCTGAATATGCGCTTCCCCGACATTCCCGTCCCCCTGGACGAAGGTGAGCAAGCCGCGCTGCAGGAGATCCTACGGAATTTTCTGCGCGAGAACAACGTATCGGTGCGTCAGGATCCCTCCACCACGTACTATCTGGCTCTGGCGTACTTTTTCGGCATATACGTTGAGCAAAACCCCTCCATCTCCCTTTCGTTTTTAGAGACCTGTGCCAACGAAGGATATCCCGAGGCTCTGGGCATGCTGGCGGATATCTACGCAAAGGGATATTACGTAGAACAGGATTTCCGTCGCGCCATCCATTATCAAACCCGGCTCGTCACCCACAGGAAGGCTATCTATGAGGACGGACATCTTTCCTTTGACCTGCCCGCCTATGTGGATGCCATGGTTAAGCTGGCCGAGCTACATATGAAAGCCGAGCGTTACCGCCCTGCGTCATCCCTTTTAAACCGTTGCTTGACCCTCAGCGATGACCTCACCCGCCATTCCTTGGATCAGGTCCACACGGCCTTTCTCCATCTGATTGCTCACGAAACGCCCGCCGAAAACCTGTTGATACGGGTGGAGAAGAGCATCAACGGTCTCTCCTTCGATATGCTTCTTTCCACCGTATACAAGCTCCTTTCTCTCGCCGCGTCCACCCCACGGTATGAGGAGCTGCGTGATTTCTACCGCGATCAAATCGAAAGCCTCCCCTGGCAACAGGCTGATCTCCTTTCCTCGCAAGGGAAAAGCGCCCTCAGCTTGTCCTCAGCCTACTCTTTACGCGGCTCTCTGGAAAAGGATCATTTCGGCGGTGCCAATGCTCAAGCTTACTTCAACCACTCGGACAGTCTGTGCACCGATGAGGATCCCATCAACCACGGGGAGCACATCGTGTGGGCATGCCGTGACCGGGTCGTTTCAAACCAAAACAGCACCTTGAATATATCTCCCTTGCTCTCCGCATGGAAGACCGTTCGCCGCGTGAACCGTATGGCGAAAAAGTCAGGTATCCCCTTCTCGGACAACACGCCTCTCCCCCCTTCTGCCGTGAAGCCCTTCGTTGATCGGCTACTGGCAAGGGATTTGACTGCAGAGTTTGATATTTTCAGCCGTGCCGGTGAATGGAACGACGATTTGGACTACACCACCGAAACCTGGCTTCAAAGCAACGAGCTTTTGCTTGAGAAAGAGAATGACATGGAAGAGGCGTTGCGGATCTATGAAAAGTGTCTGGCAATAAGCTTTGTGCATGCGGAAAGCATTCTTCTCAGGTACGTCGACATCTGCGCCCGACTCTACGCAAGCCATCCGCAGGATACCGAGCTTCTTCACAAGCAGGCAAGATCCTACCTGACCCTCGTTCAGGAGTATGCTACCCGACGCACTTACAAGCTGAATCCCTCCGAGCTTGAGTTGCTTTCCCACGAAGGTCCCGCCCCTCTCCCCGATATACCTTCACCCGAAAATATCTCCCCCGAGTTGTCTGTGTCGGAGTCTCCCCCAATCGAGGAGATCATCCCATTCGGTCAGAAGGCCTACCTGCTTTACAAATCGTATCTGCAGCTTGAGAATTCCGACGAGGTGTGGGGAGAGCTCTGCACCTGTTGCCGCTTCTTAGGTGATCTGTACGGTGAAAGCGGACAGACCGACTCCGCCATTGAAATGCTGAGCGAAGCCTATGAAATATCCCGTCAGCTCTTCTATCACCAGCTGGATAAAGCCATGACCCAGACTCTGGATCTGCATCTACGCTGGGGCGCGCTGGGGTTACAGGATTCGGCCAATCGGCTGAAAAAGGCTCTGCTTCTGATCGAGTATCTGACGGATGCCGACGCCCGCGCCGAACAACGGGCGCTGGCCTATGAAGCGTATGCCTCCCTGTTTGAACAAGACCGTGACATGGAATTCACGCGACATTACAGAGCCCTCGCCACCCAGGAATACCACAGCCTCTATGAGCAGGATCCCGACACCTACCTGACCCAATACTGTACTGCTCGAATCCGTCAAGCCACCGTTGGCAAAGAGCGCAAGCAGCGCATGGAAATGCTTTCCCAAGTCATAGAGCTGCTGGAATCCATCCTGGAGAAGTCTCCTTCGGTCAGTCGTGCTTGCTTGTTGGCTTATGCCTACATAGAGTATTCGAAGGATGATCTACACGAATCCAACACGGTTACCTACGCGCATACGGCACTGGAGCTGTTGAAGCCCTACGACACGCCCACCTCGGACAGCGTCGCAAACATGCGCACCTATGCTCATTGCGTACTCATGGCCCATTGCATAAAGAACAAGCGCTACCTTGCCGCGACCCGTCAATGCTGCAAAGCGATGCGCGGCGGCATGCGCGCGACCTACCGTCGAGAGATCGCCGATGGAATCTTCAACTGGTACTTTCAATAAATGAACATAAAAAAGCATAGACGCGATCGCGTCTATGCTTTTTTGAGTAAATCAGTTATTCAGCAGGAAAATTACTCTTCCTCAATGATCTCAACGATCTCCTCTGCATCAACGGGCATAGCCTCCTCGGTGGCCTTAGCCTCCTCGATGAGAGCGCGGATGGAGAGGCTGACCTTCTGGTTCTCGTTGTCGATGTCGATGATCTTAGCGTCAACGACCTGACCGATCTCCAGCACGTCGGCGGGCTTGCCGATCTTGTGGTCAGCGATCTGGGAAATGTGGATCAGACCGTCCACACCGTCTACGATCTCAGCGAATGCGCCGAAGGGCATCAGGTTGACGATCTTAACGGAAGCGGTGTCGCCCACAGCATACTGGTGGGTGAAGATGTACCAGGGGTTGGTAGCCTCGGTCTTGTAGCCCAGGGAGATGCGCTTCTTCTCTGCGTCGTAGCTCTTGACGAAGACGGTGATCTCGTCGCCGATGGACAGAACCTCAGCAGGAGACTTGATGCGCTTCCAGGACAGCTCGGAGCAATGGACCATACCGTCCACGCCGCCCAGATCCACGAACGCGCCGTAGCTGGTCATGGACTTGACGGTACCGGTGTAGATCTTGCCCTCCTCGATCTCCTCCCAGAAAGCCTTCTCCTGAGCGCGCTTCTGATCGCGGAGAACCAGACGGATGGAGCCCTTAGCTCTCTTCTTCTCACCGATCTCCAGGATGCGAAGAGTCACGGTCTGGCCGACCAGGGTGGACAGATCGCCGTCACGGGGAATACCGGTGTGGGCTGCGGGAATGAAAACGCGGTTGTCGCGGACAATGGCCTCGACGCCGCCCTTGTTGACAGAAATGACCTTACCCTCCAGGTTCTCGCCTGCCTCGTAAGCGGCAACGATGCCCTGCCAGTTCTTGTCAGAATCAACACGCTTCTTGGAGAGCTCAGCGAAGCCGTCGCGGTCGCTGACACGGATCACGAATGCCTCCACCTCATCTCCGATTTTGAACATCTCGCTGAGTTTTGCGGAAGGATCATCGGTGATCTGCTCCTGCTTGATGACGCCGGTGACTTTTGCACCGAGGTCAAGCTGGATCTCACCTGCGCTGATGCTGGTAATGATACCGGTTACAGTGTCTCCTGTATTTAATGTCTTGAGGGAATCCTCAAGCAGTTCCGCGAAGTTTTCGTTCATGGTCTCGCTCATTTTGTTTGTTACCTCCTCTATAATGTCGTGGGGAGTTGAGGCTCCTGCCACGATCCCTATTCGCTGATAGGGAAGACTCTTATTGGGCAGCTCCTCGGCACGCTCCACCCACACGGTGTCAGCACAAATGCTCCTACAGATCGAATAGAGCTTGGCAGAATTGGAACTGTCTCTGCCTCCGATCACAACGACGTGATCGCATTTGCGTGCGAGCTCGGCAGCTTCGGTTTGCCTAGAGTCCGTAATACTGCAAATTGTATCATAAATATATGGACGGGAAAAGTTTAAATTGTAAATTTTTTTTGTCTTTTCCCACTCAGTGATATTCTGGGTGGTTTGCGCCACCAGAACGGGGGTCACAGAACCGTCCGATGGGACGGTTCCGTCCTCGATCAACCGTTCAGCCTCGGCAGAGCTGCCAAAGACGTACTTCTTTCCCGCAAAGCGGCTGAGAAAGCCCACCACCTCGGGATGATCGGGGGAGCCCAGCACCGCCAGAAAACGATCGTCCTTCCCTGTTTCTTGCCGGGCCTTTTCGTTTGATTCGTTGTGCTCCGCGCAGATGCGATGGATCTTCTTGACGAAGGAGCAGGTGCAGTCCACGAAGGAAAAGGCGGGATTTTGGGCGGCGCAGACGGTCAGGATCGCCTCTGTCTCCTTGGTCATGCCGTGGGCACGGACAAAGACCTTGACCGGAGCCTCGGGGGTAGCCTCGGCGGCCAGAGCCTCCACCTCATCCGCGGAGATAACGGTCACCCCTCCCGCGGCCAGCCTTCGGTTATAGATCTCGTTATGGATCAAACGCCCCAAGGTGAAGACCCGCTCCCCCGCGGGGTGTGTTTTCATCTCGGTCTCCACGGCCTTGGTGGCACGGGCGACACCAAAGCAAAAGCCGGCGTTTTGGGCAACAATGATTTCAGCCATTTCAGTCCCCCAGCTCGCAGACCTTCTCGAAGAGGTAGTCCGCCACTCTCTGGTATTCACCGGGAGCCTCGGGGCTGAAGCTCATCTCCTCGGGCGTAATGGGCTTACCCACAATGACCTCCTTGCGGCACAGGAAGAAATGCTTGTTGTTCTTCACCTTGATGAACACGGGAAGCACGGGCACCCCCGCCTTCAGGGCGATCATTGCCGCGCCGGTCTTGACGGAGGTCTTACGAGGATCCACGCCGTTGTAACGGTGGCCTTGGGGGAACATACCTACGGTAACACCCGCCTTCAGCATTTCGATGGTATACTTGATAGCCCCCACGTCGGCGCCGCCCCGATTGACGGGATAAGCGCCCAGCGCACGGATGAGAATGTTCAGCAGAGGGATCTTGAACAGCTCCTTCTTGGCCATGAAATGAGGTTGCTGGTGCTTGAGGACGATACCCAGATAAATGGGATCCGCCCAGGTGCGGTGGTTGGCGATGACAAGGTAGGCTCCCTCCTCGCGGGTAGGCTCGTTCTCGGAACCGCGGACCTTCATATTGCAAAGGAAGCGGAGAGGATAGGTCAAAAGAAGCTTGACTACCTTATACAGACCGCTCTTAGGTTTGGGAATCCTTCTGGCCTTGTTGGTCTTACTCATAATCAGATCTCCTTCCCTTTCTTGGCAAGTCCCTCACGGATCACGGCCGTCAACGCCTCCACAGCCTCGTCGAAGCCGTCGTAGGAGTTGTCGAAGTGAACCGCGTCGGGGGCGGCGATGGCGGGGGCTACGTCGCGGTTGCGATCCTGCTCGTCGCGGCGGAGCATGTCGGCCAGGACGTTCTCGTAGGTGTCGGGCATTCCCTTCTCGGCCAGCTCCTGCACGCGACGGCGGGCGCGGGCCTCGGGAGAGGCGGTGAGGAAGATCTTGACGTCGGCGTCGGGGAGAATGACGGTGCCTATGTCGCGGCCGTCCATGATCACCGAATTCTTGGCGGCGATATCCTTCTGGGTATCCAGCAGGAAGGCACGGACCTCAGGGACGGTAGAAACGGCAGAGGCGTACATGGACATATCCGAAGAGCGGATGCGATCCCCCAGATTCTCCCCATTGAGGTAAACGCACTGGACGCCGTTCTCATACTTCACCTCAATGGTGATCTCGTGCAGATGGTCGACGATGGGGATGATCTCCGCCTTGGCGGCGGGGAGGCCGATCTCGCGGGCGTAGTAGCCCACGGTGCGGTAGAGGGCGCCCGTATCCACGTAGATGATGCCGAGGGCGTGGGCCACGGCCTTGGAGAGAGAGGACTTACCGGCTCCGCTGGGGCCGTCGATGGCGATTTGGATGTGAGGCATGATGGACTCCTTATGATTCATTGGGTTAGTTGTCAAGGGTATCAATACGGTCGGACAGCTCCTCCAGCGTCTTGACGCGCTTTTCCAACGCGTCGATCCGCTTGGACTGCTTCTCCATGGCATGGAGGATCACGGATACGAACACCGAAAGAATGAGAGCGCATCCCAGCATGATCAGAATGGGGTCGCCGCTCTCAAAAAGCTTTGCGCCGCTGAAAAAGACGACCAAATATATGACGGCAAAGCAAACGGCGATCTCGGCGAGCCAGAGCAGAAGGAGCTTTAATTTGGACTTCATGGGATTACTCCTTATATGTGGTGGTTTTCATTTTATAAGACGAAATAATTCAGGGAAATCTTTCAGAAAAACTGTTGGAGATTCAAATTTGGGTTTATAGGGGCGCCGACCGCGTTCATTAGCCTTCCCCAGCGGGGAAGGTGGCACCCGCTTTAGCGGGTGA
>JAFQOC010000564.1 GCA_017420845.1 Clostridia bacterium | reverse complement strand
GGAGAGTGGACACGGGGCGGGGGAGGTGAATGATGTCCGCGTACTGAACCTCTGCCGAGGTCTTAGGGGAATTGCTTTCCATCGTATCTCCCTCCCTCATGCCTTATGACCGCCGATCTGGCGATTTCGCTCCTTGGCGGTAGCGCCCTCCTCCAGATTCATACCCTTCATGATGGCGTTTTTTCCATACTTCTTTTTGATATCGATCACCGTCTTTTGCATTCGTTTCTCCTTCTCCCGCGCCGCCTCCTGATCCCTGCGCGCCCGTTCCTCGGCCTCATAGTCGGCAAACATGGAAAGCTGCTCCTCCTTCACGTCACGGCTGAGGGCTTCAGCCTCGGGAAGCACTCGAGCGGCCGTGATGCTCATGCGGCGAACCAGCAGAGCAGGATTCAGAATGCGGCGGCAAAGACGGTCGGTGGCGGCCACGATCTCCTTGGTGGAGGAGGTATAGGTCCCCAGATTCTCGGTGCCGTGGGCGTGCTTGGGAATCCGCCGACCGTAAGGATCGGTAGTCACGGGGCCTTTATACCGCGCGGCGATGGCGGGATTGGTCAGATTATCCACGTCGTAGCCCACCGTCAGGACGATCTGGTCGGTCATGAGCCCCTGATCCACCAGATCCAGAACCAGCAGATCAGCCATTTCCCGAATGACAAGACAGGCCTTTTCATAGGTATAGGGGGTCTGGAGCACTTGACCCGAGGAAATGCTGTTGGAAGCGGGCCGATAGGCCTTGATGTCGGCTATGGTACAGGGCTCGCAGCCCCAGGCGTGGTCAATGAGAAGCTCGGCGTTGACACCGAACAACCGGTATAGCAGGGCTTCATTGTGGTATTCTCCCGCTCTCCCCAGAGAACAGCGGGCCACGTCTCCCATGGTATAGAGTCCGTTTGCCTCCAGGCTTCGGGCATAGCCTCGTCCCACTCGCCAGAAGTCCGTAAGGGGTCTGTGATCCCACAAAGTCGCGCGGTAGCCGTACTCATCCAGCTCCGCGATGCGCACCCCGTCCTCGTCCGCCGGAGCGTGCTTGGCTACGATATCCATGGCGACCTTGGCCAGATACAGGTTGGTACCGATTCCTGCCGTGGCGGTGATACCGGTCCGGGTCAGCACGTCCTTGATGATGCGACGGGTAAATTCCCTGGGGGTCAGGCCGCTTTTTTTCAGGTAGGCCGTGGCGTCGATGAAAACCTCGTCAATGGAGTAGACGTGAATATCCTCGGGGGCCACGTGCCTCAGGTAGACCTGATAGATACGGGTGCTGTACTCCATGTAATGGGCCATGCGGGGAGGCGCGATGATGTAATCCACCCCCAGAGTGGGATCCTCGGCCAGCTTGAGGTTGTCCCGGGATTTCCCCGTCAGCCGCCCACCCGGGGCGGCCTGCCTGCGTTCGGCATTGACCTCCTTGATCCGTTGCACCGCTTCGAACAAGCGGGCACGCCCCGATATACCGTAGCTCTTGAGGGAGGGGGAAACCGCCAGGCATATGGTCTTCTCGGTCCGCGCCGAGTCCGCTACCAGCAGATTAGTGGTCATGGGGTCCAGTCCGCGCTCCATACATTCCACCGAGGCATAGAAGGATTTCAGATCAATGGCGATATAAGTTTTTCCGATTTCAGACATGACACCCCTCCGTTTCGGCTTCTCTCGTTCATTATTATACCATAATCGGAACTAAATTGCAAGAGCATTTCGATATTTTCTTGCTTCCAAGAATGAATTTTTCCGGAACGGAGTATCTGTTTGAAACAAAGAAGATACAAAAAGGATAGAGCTTCTTCCACTCTATCCTTTCTCAAATAAGATGACAGGGTCTCCTTCGAGGACGCGGAGCTGTCAACTCCTCCCCTGCTTCCCTTCTATTTCCCTCTTTTTCCGCGCCAGCAGAGTCTCAAACCACAGCTCGGGATCGGGCATGGGAGAAACGGGTGAAAGGGTGGACTGAGCGCCCTCGGTCAAGGTACGGGTAGCGCGAGGGGAGGCATCCGCGGAGGCGGGACGACGGTCGACCAAGGCGGAGCCATGGGTACCGATGGCCTCAGCAGAGCAGATCATGGCCGACAGGGTGGCCTGTTGGGTCAGGAGCATATCGTAGAGCTTGCAGGCCTCGGCTCGGCGGTGAGGAGCAGAAATACGGACGGCGTCCGTGAAGTGGGCCAGCAGGTCGGTAACACGATCGAGAAGCGCCTTCATGCCCGCGGTGCTTCGGTCAAAATCTGCCACACGGCTCATTTCGGTGCGAAAACTGACCTGCAGCGCTGTTACGTTATCCTTTCCTACAGAAAGATCAGGAAGAGTATAAACGGGAGCTGAGATGGAGCGGCTTTCCTTTGCGGCGATGTGCTCGGCGGCGCGTAAACTGCCCACCTGAGTGGAGTTGAGAGCGCTTCCCCCGGGTCGGTACACCCCAAAGGTACCCGCGGCCTCTCCGGCGCAGTACAAGCCGGGGATAGCGGTCTGCCAGTTCAGATCCACCGTCACACCGCCGTTGCAATGCTGGGCACAGACCGCCGTCTCCAAAAGCTCGGTATAGAGGTCAATGCCGTGGTCGGCGTAGAGCTCGACGGCTCCCTTGTTCATCTTCTCCAACCGTTCAATGGGGGTACCGAACAGAGCCCCCGAGCGGGAGAGATAATCGTAGGCCTCGGCGGGCAGGACGGCAAAGCCATTTTCCAGTCCCTTGGGGTTTTTCGTATAGTCCAGATAGACGCGGCTACCCTTCTTGATCTCGGCAGCCACCAGGAGATCCACCTTGGATGAGCCCTCCATCTTGCGGGTATCGAAGGGCCATTGGTAACCCTTTAGGAAAACGAGTCCGAGGGACTCGTCGCCCAGGGCGTCGTAGAGAAATTCCCGCTCGTTACCGTCGGCATCCACGCTGATATAGCGCGGAAGCACCTGCTGATAGGTGCCCGACAGGTTCCAGCGGAATTTTGTGCTGGCCAGGCCGTACTGCCACTCCTCCATGTTGGACAGGGACACGCCCGCCTCAATGGCCAGACCAGTGGCCCCGTGCTGGCTCTCGGGGTAGACGGTGTTTTTGTAGATCCCCGCAGGGCCGCCTGTGCAGAGGACGATATTCTCGCAGGACAGCACGGTGCATTCGCCCGTAACCGTGGACACGCAGGCCACACCTGTGACCCCACCTCCGTCGGTCAGAATCTTGACCACCCGCTGAAGATCGATGATCGCAATGCCCTTGCGCAGGCAGGAGCGCTCCAGCGCCTCGGTCATGAACTTGGAGGTCAGGGGACCGCAGGAGGTGGCGCGACTGCGAGGGTCGTGGTCGGTCTTGTAGCCCGCGTACTCGCCGTATTCGTTGGTGGGAAAGGGGACACCCAGCTCCACCAGACGCATGAAGCAACGGGTGGAATAGGCCGCCTCGCAGAGAGCGTGCTCGCCCATAACACCCCCACCGGCATAGAGGGTATCCGCCATCTCGCGGACGCTGTCCCCGTCGCGACCGCTCAGGGAGAGCTTGTAGTAGGTCTGCTTGTCGCTACCCGTGTTGCGGGAGGTGCCCATGAAGCGACCCTCGGTGAGGATGGCGATATCCGTGACACCGAGATCAAAGAGCTTGTCGGCTGCGTTGTAGCCCGCGCAGCCCGTGCCGATGATGAGGGTATGGTAGTGCTTCTTCATAGCTTTCTGATGTGCATACCTCCGTCCAGAATGAAGGACTGACCCGTGGTGTAGCCGAAGGTGCCGTCGCACAGGGCCACTACCGCCTTGGCGACGTCATCGGGCTGACCCCAACGGCCCAGGGGCACGAGTCCCCCCGCGATGAGGTTATCGTACTTTTCCTTGACGACGGCGGTCATGCCCGTGGCGATGATGCCGGGGCAGATCTCGTTGACCGTGATCCCCTCGGAGGCCAGACGGTCGGCGAAGAGCTTGGTGATCATGGAGACCCCCGCCTTGGAGATGCAGTACTCTCCGCGAGAGGTGGAGGAGGTGTATGCCGAGCAGGAGGAGATGTTGATAATGGAACCGCCCTTCCCCTGTTCGATCATCTTATTGGCCACCAGCTGGGTGAGGAAGAGGGTGCCCCTCACGTTGATACCCATGACGAAATCGTAGGACTCCTCGGTCATCTCTAAAATATCCCGACGGACCTTGGGCGCCACTCCCGCCACGTTGACGAGAACGGCAATATCTCCCTTTTGGGTGGCAACGTCCACCAACCGTTGGCGATCATCGGCAGATGAAATATCCCCTGCGAGATAGGTGATATCCAAGCCTTTAAAATCCGACAGATCTACGTCGGACCTCCGCCCCATACCCACAACGGAATAGCCCTTCTCCGCCAGCATCAGGGCGCTGGCTTTCCCAATGCCTCCAAGGACACCGGTAACGATGGCAGTACTCATTTTTTGATCTCCTTGTATAATCTTCGGTAATAGCTGTTGTAAACGGCGCAGCCCGACACCTTCCCTGCCCGCATGAGCTCGGTGCACTTGGAGCAGGCCAGGCAGGTCATTTTGGGGTAAAACACTCCAGCCCTGTAGTCTCGATAGAAATCGGGATAGGCCAGCCACGTACGCCCAAAGCCCACCAGATCGCAGATTCCTTCGGTGAGCAGGCGCTCGGCCTGCTTCATGAGGTCGTCACGGTAGTAGGACAGACCTGATCCTACCACGGCGAGAGTAGAAAATCTGTCCTTGATGTGTTTCTCAATCGTCTCAAAGCGGGCCAACCCCACATCGGGCGTTTCGGGGGGGTTATAGCCCCCCTTGCGGTAGGGACGGTTGACGTGAGGATTGTAGTAGGGGTTTCCCACGGTGACGTTCAGTATATCCAGCCCCATTTCCACCATATGGGAGATGAGAAGATCGGGCTCGGTGAAGTCCAACTCGTTTTCCTCGGTGGTTCCGAAGCCGTAGGGCTTGGGGACCATATCGGATACACTCAAGCGAGTGGTCAGCAAACAACGTTCGGGGACGGCGGCCTTGACAGCGGCCAGGCAGTCCATATACAGACGACTACGGTTCTCAAAGCTCCCGCCGTAGCGGCCGGGACGGTGAAAAGCGGACAAAAGCTCCTGGAACAGATACCCGTGGCAGGACTTCACGTCCACACCGTCAAAGCCCGCCTCCACAGCCAGCTTAGCAGACTCGGCGTACAGGGCCGGGAGGGTGTCCAGGTATTCATCGGTGACAATATTCTCATCCGTCACGGGACGACGCTCCTCATAGAGAGGATGGCGGTACGCGATCATGGGGGTGATGCTCTGGCGACCCGAGTGGGTAAGCTGAAGGATCAAGATGGGGTTAAACCCAAAAATGGTCTTGGAAATGCGCCGCATAACGGCCAAAAAATCACGAAAGACAGGAAGGTTATCCCGGGATAACATCATCTGTCGGGGATTGGTTCTCCCCTCGGGGCAAACGGCGCAGGCCTCAAACCAGATGAGTCCTGCTCCACTTTTGGCGGCACGGATATATTTGGCCTCAGTAAGCGGGCTGAGGCTTCCGTCCGTATTGCAGTCGCAACCCTCCATGGGCTGAAGGACCACCCGATTGGGGATGGTAACGGACTTGACATGTATGGATGTATTGAGCATAGTGAGATTCCTTATTGTATTCAGAAAATAAAACAAATTGCAGTTTATCGGTGCGTTGGGTTGCAGTTACGCAGGGGGTGCAGGGGG
>JAFQOC010000563.1 GCA_017420845.1 Clostridia bacterium | reverse complement strand
GCCCCCAGCACCCCCCTTTCGTAGCCGCGACCTAATAGACCGATAAACTGCAATTTGCTATCCCCCATAACAACCAAGGGAGCCTGCAAGCAAGCCCCCTTGAAATCGTGAAAATTACAGATCGAAATACTTCTTCTGCAAAGCGGGCAGCTGACCCTTCATGGCGGCCAGCACTGCGGTGGCCTGCTTGTCCCCGGCGAAGTGACGGCGGAGGAAGTAGCCCTCGGCGCGGCAGGCTTCGTCGTGGAGGGGGAAGTAATTCTCCATGAGGAAGGCACCGTAGCGGATCCAGCGGAAGTCGCCCACCAGACGGTACTCCTTGCTGATGGTATCCACGGCCACCGAGAACTTCTCCTTGATGGCCGAGACCAGACCCTCGCGGGTGTTCTCCTTGGCAAAGACGATGGTGGAGCAGATCAGGGAGTTGCGGTTGTTCTCGGCGGAGGAGTTGTGGCTGTCGGTGGAGCCCACCACGGGATGGTCGATACCCTTCTCCCGCATCTCGTAGTAGAGAGCGGTCTGGAAGCCGTTGTGGGTAAAGTAGTTCTCGCCGCCCAACACCTCAAAGGCGTCGAAGGGCTTGTTCTTGTAGATGAACTCGGTGTACTCCTCGGGGAGCTGCATGAGCTGGCACAGCCAGTAGGGGTGGGGGAAGATGCCCAGTCCCCCGTTCTTCTGCATATGCTCGTAGGTCCACTCTAGCACGGCGTAGCTCAGCCGCTCGGACTTGTTGGGCAGGGGCACCTTTTCGGATCTCTCCTCGATCATGGCCAGAAACTCCTCGTGGGAGATGGGATCGGGGGCACTACCGTCCAGGCTTCTCCAGGCAAGATCGGCACCCGCCTTCTCGTCGTTGGGGCCGCCTGCCACCAGGGCGTTGATGGAGTAGGTACCGCCGAAGTTGACGTAGTGGACGTCGTTGAGGGGCAGGTGCACCTCCTCGCCGGGGATGATGGCCACGTCGCTGAGATCCCCGTAGCGGCGGATGGCCTCCAGGGAGGGGTAGTAGCGATTGTGATCCGAAATGACCAGGAAATCGTAGCCGTGGCCGCGGTAGGAGGCCACTACGTTGACGGGATCGTCGTGTCCGTCGGAGCGGCAGGTATGGACGTGGAGGTCACCACGCTGGGGGATACGGCCCGCCATGTCCTCGCCGAGGCAGTAGACGGGGAGGGTGGCCAGGCGGCGGTCGCCGTCGTTGATATTGAGGTAGTACTCGCCCTCGCCCTCAAAGTAGGCGGTGACACGGAGACAGCCGTCCTCGTCGGGGGTCACCGACAGGGTGGCGCGGCCGCTTCGCTCGGGCCAGACGCGGGCGTTGCCCTGGTTGACCTTCAGCACCTCCACGGTATAGGCCTTGTCCTTGGCAAAGGCGGTGCGGATGCCCAGGGGCTGGACGGTGACGGTCTTCTCGCGGTCGCCCAGGAATACCTTGGGGTACACGTCGTAATCGTAGTATACTTGCTTCATAGCGTCCTCCTTGCGGGTGGAATATCGTTACCTATATCCTACTACATTTTGGCGAAAAAATCAAGGGGTTGGGGCAAATATTGGAGAGAAAAACCTCACCGACCCCCTCGCCGGGAGAGGATCGGTGAGGATTTTTCGCGCGGAGGGGGTTGGGGATCACAGATCAAAGGCCAGCTGATTCTCGCCGCTGTGGAGGGGATACTCCCCGCCGCTGTAGCGGAACACGGCCTTGGTGTCCGCGGGGATCTCCACCGTAAAGGTGACCCGTCCGTCCACCTTTCGGTAGCCCACCGCCACGGTGCCCTTGGGGGTCTGGATGCTGCCCGCCATGCGCCCGAAGCGGGATACGGCCAGAGGCTCAATGGCCAGGGAGGCATACCCCGCGCTGTCGGGGGTCTGCTTGATGCCCAGCAGGTACTCGAAGAAGTAGGCCACGGGGGCACCGAACATGGGGTGGCTGTGGGAGCGGGAGCGGTTGCTGTCCCAGTACTCGTGGAGGGTGGTGGCCCCGTTCCTTCTCCAGTGCTCGTAGCCCTGATCGCCGTCATTGGTCAAGAGATCCACCGCCAGCTCGGCGTCCCCCCTCTCAAAGAGGATGCGGGTGAGGATATCGGTGGCGAAGATGCCCGTGTCGTAGTGACCCAGCTTTCTGTAGTAGCGGGTCAGATTCCCGTAGGTGTGGGGATCCCCCAGACCCAGATCCACGGCGTAGGCGTTGGCACCCTGCACGTTCATGACGAAATTGTGGTCGAAGGTGTTGAAGTAGGCCGCCTGCACCGCGCCCTTGCGGTAGGCGATCTTTTCTTCGTACTCGGGGATATCCTCCTCCTTGCCGATGAGGCGGGCGATCTCGGTCATCTTCTGAAGGCTCTTGACCATGAAGTAGGTATTGACCATGGGGGCGGGGAGGATGACCTGCTGGTTGTGGGAGGTGACGTCCTTTCCGGGGTAGAGGATGTTGGGACCGCACCAGTCCCCGAGGCACCACGCCCCTTCCTTGTCGCTGACCACCAGACCGTAGGCCGAGTGGGCCTCCAGATAGTCGATGTACCGCCGCATTTGGGGGTAGTAGTCGGTCAGCACCGAAATATCCCCGTAGTGCTTGTAGAGCTGGTAGGGTACCTCCACGATGGCAGAGCCCCAGCCTCCGGGGCCGCCGCCGCTGTTGATGTAGGGGGCGGTGTACTGGACGTGACCGCTGAGGGTGTCCTGACAGTCCCCGATGTCCCGCATCCACTTTTTGTAGAAGGCCTCGGCGTCCAGAGTGGTCAGCACCGCGTGGCAGGTGAGCTGACCGTCACCCGTGTAGCCTCTGCGCTCCAGATGGGGGCAGTCCGAGGGGTGGCCCGTGTGCATATTGCAGAGCATGGTGTGGAGGAAGGTCTTGCAGGTCCAGTTGAGGGTCTCGTTGTCGCACTCAAAGGTGGAGGCGGCGGGCAGGTCGGCGTAGACCACCTTGACTCCCCGGGGCTCGGCTCCGCCGATGACCTCAAAGCAGCGGAAGCCGTACCACGTGAACTCGGGCTGGACCACCCGCCCCGTGCCGTCGGAGGTTACAATGAACCGCTGGCCGTGGTGGTGGGTCATGTCGGGGCGGCCGTCGGGAAGGGACTTTTCGGAGAAGAGAACCGTTACGGTCTCCCCCGCGGGGGCGGTAATTTTCAAAACGGGGTAGCCCGTGGTGTTCTGCCCGCAGTCGTAGACAATGCCGCCGTGCTCACCCTCTCCCAGCTTGGTAACGGGCAGGGTCTCGATCAGGGCGTCGGCGGGGCAGTCGGTGGTATGGTACTCGGTGTCCAGATCCTCGGTCAGGGTGGCGTGAGGCCAGCTGCTGTCGTCGAAATCCACCCCGAGGCAGTCGGTGAAGGAGGTGTAATCGTGGTGCTCGGCTTGGGTGAAGATGTACCCCGCCACAAAGCCGTCGCCCACACGGCAGGTCTCGTCCGAGACGAAATGGCTCGTGCCGCCCTCTTCCTCCACCGTCACACAGTAGATGGCCTTGGGGAGACCGAACACACGGCAGTGGTGGGTGTACCAGCCGCCGCCGAAGTGGATGGCGATGACATTCTCCCCATCGCGGACGTAGGGGGTAATATCAAAGCCTGGCACGTAGATACGGTGTCCCGTCAGCACCTCCTCCGCGGGGTCACAGCTGGCCTCAAAGTCCGAGGACAGGGGGAGGAAGGTATCGGGATTGATGCAGATGCCGTTGACGTAGCACTTGAAAAAGCCCAGACCCAGAATATTCAGGGTCACTTTGCGGGCGGACTCTGCCGTAAAGTAGCCCCGCAGGACCGCGAAGGTGTCGCGGGTGCGCTGAGCCTTGCCGACCCAGGCGGCGTCGCGGAAGAAGTGAGAGCGTGTCATGGTATGCCTCCTTGTGTTGATGGGGGATATCTCCATTTTACAATATTTCGGGGGAAAAATCAAGGGGTTAGGGGTGATTCGGTGAAAAAACGGCTGAGCCTTCGCTTCGCAGGGAAGCGGTTGGCTCAGCCGTAATCGGTCGTGACAAGGGACGGAAGGGGAGAACGGTGCCCGTTATGAGTCGCCGCTCTCGATGATCTCATTCTTCACAAGGATCTCCACGAGACTTTCGGACATCTCAAAATACACGAAATCCGAGGAGCAGGCGAGCCAACGCCCGTCATAGAAAAGAATGCTCAACTCAACATCCAGGGACTCGTGGGTGGAGGAGGTCAGAACCATGCGTCGCTTCCCGCTCAGAAAATCCTCGGGCTCGTCCGAGGTCTCGGTCAGCGCCTCGCCAAAGCAGATCACGTCCTCCGTGCCCTTGATTTTGAACTCGTCGGCCGTATAGTCGTAATCCTCTCTGAAATACGTGCAATTCAGTCCCGTTTCGTACAGGATGGTGGGCGCGTCCTTGGAATCACCGCAAAAGACGCTGATATAGAAGAATCTGGGCCCTGACCAACCGATGTATGCATAGCCCCGCTCCTCCTGAACGGTCGTGTAATTGTCCTGAATGAAGATCATGGGGGCCGCGTAGTAGGTGTTTCCCTGATAGGTGACGGTTTCTCCGTCCACGTAGCTCACCACGTTGTGAAGCTCCTCGTCCAATATGATCCTGTCCCACAGCCCGAGGGTGATTTCGCTGAGAAATTCATCCGAAGCTTCTCCCGAGCAAGCCGTCAGCGGCAAGCAGACCATCAGAAGGGCCAAAAGCATGGCGGGTATTCTGTATCTGTGTTTCATATCCGTATCTCCTTTCGGGTCTGATCGAAGGGAACATACTTTGCGGTAATCTCTTTATGCACTTGCCGTAATTAAAGGCAGAAATGCATGAACCGCATGACCTCATAGTAGTCGTCCGACTCGTACTTCACGGTCTTGGCGTCCACCGCCGTAGCCCCCGGGTAGAAGGAGTAGCTGTGGGCGGTGTTCCAGTCCTTGTACTCCACGGTCAGCTCGAAGTACTCGGGCAGGGTCAGGAGGCAATCCGACAAATCCTCCCGGGAGAGGGCGGCCTTCATGCCCGTAAAAATCTCCTCGCGCACCACCTCGGGATGGCGGGAGATCACCGCCGAGCCGTGACCCGACTTGGCCACCACGGTGGTGATGCCGGGGATGAGCTTCTTGGCGAACTGACACAGAGCCTCGTCACCCGCCAGGAATACGATGGGCACGCCGCGGTAGGCGGCCATGTAGGCGTTGATGAGGAACTCGGGGCAGGGCAGGCCGTTGAGGGTCACCCGCTGGACGCTTCTGGTCATGGTGTGGGACAGGGGATTGCCGCCGTTGACCGCCTCGGAGTGGTAGCCCGTGAAGGCAACGGCATCGAAGTCCTCCCGATCCAGGCCTCCCATCATGCAGTAGCAGTCCTTGGCCCAGCCGCGGATGAGGGTGGTTGTTTTGGGCAGGCCCATGGGGTTGATGTTGCGGGCGGAATCGTGGGCGTCCTTGACGGTGGTCACGTACCCCGCCTGCTCGGCGCCTCTCGCGGCGGCTTCCACCTCGGCGGTCATGCGCTCGCAGAAATAGGCGTAATTGCGCCCCGCGGCGTCGGTTTCCTCCCAGGCGGCAATGCCGCAGGTGCCCTCAATGTCGGCACTGATGAATAGCTTTTTCATGGCGTTGGTTCCTTTCGGTGTGTGAAGTTCAAATTTGGGTTTGTCGGTGCGTTGGCACCGACCTTGATTAGCCTTCCCCATGCGGTGCCATCCGCAAGCGGATGCGGGGGACCGCGAAGCGGTGGATGAGGAGAGCCGCATACAGAGGCCTTCCGGGTGTGGATTTTCATTGATAGGCAAGAGAAAAGCTGACACCAGGAAGGCAATCTGAAACCCGCTCTCCTCATCCGTCACCCGCTAAAGCGGGTGCCACCTTCCCCGCTGGGGAAGGCTAATGAACGCGGTCGGCGCCCCGATAAACTGCAATTTACAAATACGTAACCATGTGCTCCAACGGATACCGCTCAAAGTGCCTGGGGGCAGGCTCGCAGTCCTCGGAGGGATAGCCGAGGGCAAGCAGGATATAGGGAGTCAGGTGCCGGGGCAGGCCAAAGGCCTTGTGCATAGCCGCCACGTCAAAGGCGCAGATCCAGCAGGAGCCGACGCCCAGCGCTTTTGCGGCCAGCATCATCTGGGTGGTGACGATGGTGCAATCCATCTCGGCCATGCAGTGATCCACCTTGGGGCGGTTACAGGCCGCCTCGGTGTCCCCGCAGATCATGAGGACGGTGTTCGCGCCGTAGCACTTTTTCACGGTCCGCATCTTTTCGAGGGCCTCCTCGGAGCGAATGACGAAGATCCGCTGGGGCTGGAGATTCATGGCGGTGGGAGCCAGACGGCCCGCCTCGAGGATCTGATGCAGGACCTCGTCGGGGATGGGGGTATCGGCAAAGGAGCGCACCGAGTAGCGGTCGGCGCAGAGCTTGAGAAAATCCATGGGATGGTCTCCTTTCGGTTATTGGTTCTATTATAGCACGGATGGCCGCGTGTGTCAAGTTCCGCCGCCCCAATCATGAAGAAATAGCCGTACCGCCCGATAGGGTGATACGGCTCTCTTTTTTACGGGATGAGGGCTTCGGTCTTTTCCACGATCTCCACGGGCAGTTCTGCGGATTCCTTGTCCATAGGGATGAGGATCGCCCAGTAGGCCATGTCGCAGGTACCGATCTCGGGCATCAGGGTGGCCAGGGTGACGGTGACCGTCCCGTCCTCCGCGATGACCTGATCCACACGGTGGCGGTAGGAGCCGCTGCCCTCCTCCAGGTAGAGGATCAGCAGGGACTGCTCGGCGAAGAAGGCCTCGTCCAGCGCGGCCAGGCCCTCCGTAAAGCCGGAGTCCGAGATCAAGCTTGCGAAGCAGCCCAGGTAGAGGCTTTGCCACTCGGCAAGGGTGGTAACGGTCTTGGTGTAGGGGTAGCTTCCATCACCGTTGGAGCCCAGGCGGCGGCCGTAGAGACAGCCGTTTCGGGCGTAGGAATCAGATCCAAACCACAGCTGATAGGGGCCACGGGTCACGATGTCGGGGATGACAACGTCGGGCCCCTCCTCGTACCCCATGGGCTCATCCCGCATGGACAGCTCCATGGGCATCCCGGCCTCGGCCTTGCTCACGGGGATCACGATACACCAATGAACGATATCCATGGTCAGGGCGAGGGGCACCCGGGCCACCAGCTCCCAGGACCGATTGATCTTTCCGTTGGTGGCATAGACCTCATTCAATTGGTAGCGGATGGAGCCGCTTCGGCCCTCGGTGATGATGACCTGCAGGGAGTGGTTGACGAAAAAGTCCTCGGTTACGTCTTCCGAGCCTACCTTGATTTGGGTCACGTCCAAAGAGGAATCCCTGCAAAACCGCTGCCACTCCGAAAACTCGTTGACCGTCAGCACGGCGGGGAGGGTCCCGTCGGTCATGGCGGGGTCCAGATGCTCGGCCCGCAAAAACAGGGCGTTGTCAGTGGCGTAGGACTCCGACAGATTGAAGAGGTTGTTCCACGCCTCCCCCGACGCGTTAGGAACGACGGGGCGGGGGGGCACGGCGACCGAGCCGTTCGGAGTGAGGCTCTGGTCGGGATGAGTACCCGGCAGGGGTATGGAGTCCGCCGTCCCATTGGGACCCTCATCGGGGGGAGCGGGATCCATGGTGGAGCGGGCAATCAGAAAGCTCCCCACAATGACGGCGGGGATCAGCAAGAGCACCGCCAGCACCGAAAGCACCGCGGCGGCGGCAGAGCGGCGGCGGACGGGCGCATGGGGCGTGATCACGGTCATCATCTGTCTCGCGACCCCCGCGCGGGCGATGGCCTCCACGTCCAGCGCCTCCCGGACGCGGGTATAGTCAAGCTCAACTCCCAGTCTCTCCTCACAGGACGCGCGAAGAATCTCCTCGGGGGTAGCTTTTCGGTTCTTTTTTTGCTTCATAGCCAGCGGTCTCCTTTCTCGCGGCGGAATTTTCGGATGGCGCGGTGGTAGGCGGTCTTGACGGTGTTCACCTTCTTACCCAGCCGCGCGGCGATCGCGGGAAAGCTCTCCCCGCAGACGGCGTGGGACAGGATAATCTCGGCGCTCTCCCGCCCCACGGTGCGGCACAGATCCTCGGTGATCGCCCCGTAGCGGGTGCTTGCGGTGATATCGCTATCGGGGTCGGGGATGAGAGTCAGGGGATCGACGCCCCCCTCGGGACAGGTCAGCTCGGCCAGTCCCCTCTCGCGGCGGTTTTTCGACCGCAAAAAATCCAGGACGGCGCGGCGAGCGGCTTGGGAGAGGTAGGCGCGAAGGGATTCGATCTCCTCAAGGTAGGGTGCTCTTTGAAAAAAGCTGACGAACACGTCGTCGGTCACGCTCCGTATATCGGTATCATCGGACAGGTAGCGCGCGCAAACAAAGGCCACCAACCCCGCATAAGCGTTGTAAATGGCTTCAAAGGCTTGGTCCACGGCCTTCGCGTTCCCCGTGCCCAGCGCGTGGGTCAGGATCTTCAAAAGCTCACGGTCATCGGGTGCGTGTCGGGGCATCGCTCTGCCTCCTTTGTCGGAAAGTACTTTCACACATAGAGACGCCGAAAAGGATCAAACCGTTTCACGTCTCGGGAAATTTTTTCATGAAGGTTCTGCTTTTGATGCTCTGTATGGGTGGAAGGGAGACGCCCGAGCCGATCGGATTGTAACGATTCGGACGGGATTTCAAATTGCAGTTTATAGGTCTGTTGTCTGACAATCCCAAATTTGAAAGATTCCATCAGATCGTTTCAAGGTCGAGCCAAACGAATCTCGGGTGATAGCAGTAGGGTGTGTTGTTGCCGTTCCACACGTTGGTGTTATAGCTGATCAGCAAGCGGCTTCCCTCCGACAGGTGGGGATGGGCCTTGGCGTTATACGTAAATACCGTATCCTTCTTGCCTTCCGCGTCAAGCACCTCCTCGCCAGCCTCGGGGGCGCGGTAAAACCGGACGGTCTCACCAAAGGGCCCATAGGGCGTGTCGGCTATGGCGTAGGCGATATCACCCGAAACGCATTGATCCATGAACACGGCGATGTATTTCCCCGCCTTCGGGCCTACGGGAATGGGCGTCACGCTGTATTCGCGGGATATGCCCCGAAGCACGGCGGCGGAATCGGCGATGCTCTCGCCCCATCCCCTTCCGTCATAGTATCTCAGCTTGGAGAAATCAGGAAAATCCTCGGCCTTGATCCGGGAAACGTAACCGCTGTAATCGCGACCGCCGCCGTAGATGTAGATGTATCCGTCGGGGGCAGGCGCGCCCGCTTCTTTGGTATTGACGTGGACGGCGTAGCCGTAGTCAATATCCAGCTCCCCCTTGGGGGTCAGCATACAGAGCTGTGGGATGGGTTCGATGAGGGAATCATGCTCATAATCAACGTTGCCCCCCACTATCGGGAACACGGCCATGTCCACCCTGTCATTGGCGAGTCCGATGGGGGTATAGCAGAACAGGTACAGCTTATCCCCCAGCACAAGACCGTCCGTGAACCATTTCACCTTACCCACAAGATTTTTCTTTTCATTGTCGTCGAGATCCTGCAGGTTAAGGGTACAGCTGCCGCCCCTGCCCCAGACAAATCTGCGCCGCGCGGCATCGGGCCTGCTCCCCTCGAGGATGGCGGAGGTATGGTTGGGCATAGCCTCCCGCACGGCCTTTTTTCCGTCCTCACTCGTCGTTCCGAATAACGTATCGCTGAAAATAAAAAAGGTCTTCGTGCTGTCAGTTGCACTCGCGAGGGCATCGTTTCCGTCCAGCGCAAAGGAGAAGATCCCGTCTGCGCCGATCCACGCGGTCTCGGTCTGACCGTATCGCTCAAAAAGTCTGCTCCATTCATCTGCAACCTCTACCTTCACGGTGTGGATGCTGTTCTTCATTGCTTCGTTCATACGATCCGTCGACGAACCCTGATCGGGCTTCGTTTTCTCCTTTACATGATTTTTGATAGCCGATTGCAAAATGCTTGAAATTTGGGTTTATCGGCGCGTTGGGTTGCGGTTAAGCGGG
>JAFQOC010000562.1 GCA_017420845.1 Clostridia bacterium | reverse complement strand
GGCGGCGGCGGCGGACATTTCGTCGTAGTTCTTGCAGATGATGAGTTTCATAACGATATTCCTTTCTTTCGCGGATGATGGTATTGTATCCGAATGTCGGGGAAATTATGACTTTACACGGCGTCGCTTCCGTCGTCGGGAATGGCTTCTTTCATGGCGGCGATAGCGCACTCGATCATGGAATCGTCGGGCTCCAGAACCGTGATGCGCTGGAACCAGAGGCCGGGGGCGGCGATGATACGGGTGAGCCAGTTGTCGTGGCGGCCGCAGAACTTGATGAGCTCGTAGCCAATGCCCATGACCAGAGGCATAATGGCCAGCTTGATGGCGGTCAGCAGCCACTTATTGAGGGTAGCGGGGATGAAGAAGCCGATGAGGATGCTCACCAGCAGCATGAGAACCAAAAATGATGTGCCGCATCTGGGGTGGAAGCGGCGCTCCCCGCGGATGTTCTCCACGGTCAGCTCCTTGCCGTGCTCGTAGCAGAAGATGGTCTTATGCTCGGCTCCGTGGAACTGGAAGGTACGGCGGATATCCTTCATGAGGAGCATGAGGGACATATAGCCGACGAGGAGAATGAGGCGGATGGAGGTCATGCAGAGGGACTGCAAAAAACGGTTGTTCTGGGGAAAATTCGGAATGTGGGCCTCCATGACATCCTTATAAAGGAAAGAGGGCAGGAAGAAGAACAGACCGATCATGATGGCCACGGCGAAGAGCACCGACACCACCATAATGGCTGTCATCATGAAGGAGGACTCCTTCTTCTCGGGGGAAAGCTCGATGGTACCGTCCAGATCCACGGTGCCCTCGGCGAGGGGATCGGGAGCGGGGGCAGCGGTTTCCTCGGCAGGTGCGGGAGCGGACTCAGCCACAACGGGAGCAGGGGGTTCCTCGGCTACGGGTGCGGGCTCACCCTTCTTAGCAGCCTTTTTGGCGGCTTTCTCGGCCTTCTTGGCGGCCTTCTTCTCGGCCTTTTCTTTTTCCATCTCGGCCTCGATCTCCTCCAGGCCCGAGATCTCAGCAGAACGCATGAGGCACTTGTAGCCGAAGGTCATGGAGTCGATAAAGCCGACCACACCGCGGATAATGGGCCAGCGGCAGATGGCGGGACGCTCCTTCCCCACCGTGGGAAAGGTCTCCAGCACGATCTCACCTTGGGGGTTACGGACGGCCATGGCGGTGGTCTTGGGACCGCGCATCATGATGCCCTCCATGAGTGCCTGGCCACCAATGGAGGTCTTTCTCACGGGGCAGGCGTTGTTTGTATGCTTACTCATAGGTAGTTCCTTTCGGGTCTTGCCATAGGGCAGACAATGTATCAAGGTATTGTACCACGAAGATATGAACTCCGTGTGAATAGGGCTCCGTAGAGCACAGCGTTTTTCATATCTGAAATTTTTTTATCAGCGTTATTGCGACATTTTTTTCATATGTCCCGAGGTATAATGAAAAAAACTTGCCAAACAGAAAGGATCACAGTATGCAATGCGAACGATGTACTAAGAAAAAAGCAACCATTTTTTATCGAGAGAATATTTCGGGAAGGGTACGCGCTCTGCGGCTTTGCTCCGATTGCGCCGACATTTTGGAGCAA
The DNA here is from genome assembly GCA_017420845.1 of Clostridia bacterium. Lineage (GTDB taxonomy): Bacteria > Bacillota > Clostridia > Oscillospirales > CAG-272 > CAMEON01. Next base: position 861 of record JAFQOC010000562.1, on the reverse strand, counting down.
GCCGGAGAACTGGAGGACATGTGCGACCCGTTATCGGGCACACTCTTTCCATTATTTCCCGCGGAGGGTGGAAAATTTCAGCTTCCCTTTCGTCGTATTTCAGTAGCCTCCTCCCGAGGAACAGTAAAAAAATGTCCATTATGCGAAATGACATTCGGGGAGATATGCGACGGAGGATTATTGGGATGCTCCCAATGCTACACCGTTTTTGCCGAGGAAATGGGAGAGGTTGTTACGGGGACCCATGGCGGAGCGGAGCACAGAGGAAGGATCTCAGCGGGACATCAGTCTCGACTTGAGCGTTTAGAAAAACTAAAGAGTCTGCGAACGCGGCTCCGGGAAGCCGTAGCAGCGGAGGCATTTGAAATAGCGGCAGAGCTGAGGGACGAGATCCGTTCTTTGGAAGCTCTGATATAAGGAGGTGTATCATGTCTTGGTATCATATTCCGGGCAACGATCAGGACGTTGCCATCAGTACGCGAGTACGTTTGGCTCGTAATCTGGCGGGAATCCCGTTTCCATCCCGTTTAGACGCCGCAGGCGCTCGGGAGGTCATTCACACCTTGGGGGGGATTCTTGAAAAAAACGGCTTTATCCGCACGGATTTTTCGGACATTTCAGGAATTGCTGCGAATGCATTGGTTGAAAAGCGATGGATTTCCCCAGCCTTCGCGCGTGCCAGCCATCCCCATGCCCTGTTTCTCAACGAGCCCTGTAATCTGGCGGTGATGGCCTGCGAAGAGGATCACGCGCGCATCCAATGTATCTTTCCCGGACTGGCATTGAAGGACAGTATGGAGGGGGCGTTGAAGGTAGAACGATTGCTCGATAACCATCTTGAATTGGCGTTTGAGGAGCGGT
>JAFQOC010000561.1 GCA_017420845.1 Clostridia bacterium | reverse complement strand
GCCTCCACGCCCTTGGCCGCGTCAATGACCATGACCGCGCTGTCGGCGGCCATGAGGGTGCGATAGGTGTCCTCGGAGAAGTCCTGGTGACCGGGGGTGTCCAAAATGTTGATGCAGAAGCCATCGTACTGGAACTGCATGACCGAGGAGGTAACGGAAATGCCGCGCTGCTTCTCGATCTCCATCCAGTCGGAGGTGGCGGCCCGGGTGTTCTTCTTGCCCTTGACCTGACCGGCCTGAGCGATGGCTCCGCCGTAGAGCAGGAACTTTTCCGTCAGGGTAGTCTTGCCCGCGTCGGGGTGAGAGATGATGGCAAAGGTCCTGCGGCGTTTGATTTCGGCTTCGTACTGTGACAAGGGTATCACTCCCTAAGTGTAATCGTAATAACAAGGTATTTTACCATATTCTCCCCTGCGCCGCAAGGAAAAAGTCTTTTCTCCAACCCATCTGTTAATTTTTTGTGAAAGGGATTGTATTTTCCCACCGTATCGTGTAAACTGGTATCAGGAAATCAACAAGGGAGGACTCCATCATGAAAGTTGCCCGTTTTGTGCTGAAAGTAGTCGCCGCCGCGCTGGTCACCGCCGCCGCCGTTTGTGCCGTTATCGCCTATTGGGACAAGCTGGTCTGTTTCGGCAGGTCCCTGTGCAGCAAGGTTCGCGCCGCCCGTGAGATCGTCTGCTGCGACGAGTACGCCGATTACGAAGAATAATTCAAAAAACACCGCCGATCAAATCGGCGGTGTTTTTACGCCTTGCCGCTTGCGAAAGCGGTCGGGTTGTGGTAGAATAACTGGAAACCCTTTGAAGGAGTGTACTGTATGCGGCATTTGATCGATTTTGGTGATATGACCCGCGCCGAGTGGGACGCCCTCTACGCCCGGGCCAGCCAGATTATGGACGACCCGTCCGCCTTTACCGACGTGTGCCACGGCAAGGTTGCCTGTAACCTGTTTTACGAGCCGTCCACCCGTACCAACTTCTCGTTCCAGACCGCTATGATGCGTCTGGGCGGCACGGTGTTCGGTTTTGCCGATCCCAACTCCTCCTCCGTGGCCAAGGGCGAGTCGCTGAAGGACACCATCAAGATGGTCTCCGGCTACGGCGACGTGGTGGTCATGCGTACCCCGTGGGAGGGTTCCGCCAAAGCCGCCTCCCTCTACTCCCACGTTCCCGTCATCAACGCCGGTGACGGCGGCCATATGCACCCCACCCAGACCACCGCTGACCTGACCACCATCACCCGGCTCCACGGCGGTGTGGACGGTCTGTCCATCGGTCTGTGCGGCGACCTGAAAAACGGCCGCACCGTCCACTCCCTCATCAAGGCCATGGAGAAGTTTAAGAACGTCAAGTTCTTCTGCATCGCCCCCCGTGAGCTGGCCATTCCCGAGTATATGCGGGTCTTCATGCGGGAGCATAACATCTGGTTCACCGAGGTCACCGGACTGGAGGCGGTCATTCCCCAGCTGGACGTGCTGTATATGACCCGCATCCAGCGCGAGCGCTT
>JAFQOC010000560.1 GCA_017420845.1 Clostridia bacterium | reverse complement strand
CTCCCTGACCCACAGGATCTTGGGAGCGGTGAAGCCGGGAAATGCGATATTGCCCGTCATGGCGGGGAGGGTGCCGAGGCTGTTGAGATAGGCGGTTTGGGGAGCACTCCGCCCGTCGTTCCAGAGGATAGCGGGGCGGATGACCTCGTCATTTTCATCCAGCATGACCAAGCCGTGCATCTGACCCGCGATACCCACGCCCTTGACATCCTTTTCTCTGCCTTCGGACAGGACTTTGAGGATCTCCACGGCGGCCTTGTACCAGTCCTCGGGGTTCTGCTCACTCCAATTCGTGTTAGGAGTGGAAACAGGATAGCTGACGCTGTGCTCCGCGAGAACGGTACCCTCACGGTTTGTGAGGATACCCTTGCAGGCGGAGGTGCCCAGATCAATACCGATATAGTAGTTCATAAATTTCTCCTTTCAGTCGGGAAAAGCGTTCAAAGGACTTACGGCCAGATTGTCAAAGTCCGCTCCGCAGTTGTGGGTGCGCACGCCCACCATGCCCTGCATGAAGGGCTCGGGGTCGGTGTACTCCAGATACAGCTTGCCGTCCACGAAGACCCGCAGGGTCGCGCCCTCACACTCCACCCTCAAGGTGTAAGCGGTGTTGGGACGGAAGTCACCCGCGGCGTGAGCGACCCCGCAGTAGCTGTAGCCCTGCTTACCGATGATGACCCCGTCGGAGGACAGTCCCACAAAGTAGCCCATGACCCAATCGGTGGCGGTCATGGCATCCTCTCGGTTACCATCGGTACCGAGGAAATTGGGGGAGCCGGGATTTGTCGCCCGAACCAGAAGCCCGCAGTTGGGGGTGTCCTTGGGGATAACCGTGACCGTGGCGGTGTAGTCTCCCATGTTGGGGGAGCCGTAGAGCCGCTTGCCGAAGCCCGCGCTCCCGGGCATGGTGAGGGTGCCGACCGCGATCTGCCAGCCGCCGTCGGTGTAATGGCAACCGTCATCCGCGGCGGCGTAATCCATTATGATCTCGTATACGGCGGCAGACTTCAGCATACACAGCTTCTCAACCGCGCCGCTTCCGCTCCACTTGACCGTCAGGGTATGCTGACCCTTGGTTAATTCGATCCCTCGCAGGATCAGGGTAGCGGTGCCGTCCTGTACCGAGGAAAGCGTGCCCGTAGCGACGGTTTGGCCGTCCATCAGCACCTCCGCACTCATGCCGGCGGCGGGAATACGATGGCAGAGAACAGACAGGTCATACGCGCCCTGTTCAGCGGCCAGAATACGGTAGGAGAGGGTGTCTCCGTCCCGGAAGGTCACCGCCCTGCGCCCGCCTGTGAGGGTCACGGTTTCATAGGCCTCCTGCGCGTCGGTGGCGGGAATGGTTCCCACCTGCGCGGAGACCGTCTTGAATTGATCGGCTCCGCCGCTTCCGCCCACGGCCGCGGTACCGCCGATGAAACCGAAGCTCGCCGCGCCGCCCTTGGTGATGTAGCCGATGGCACCGCCCGCCAGATCGCTGTCGGGGATCTTACACAGCAGGCGGTCGTTCATGTAGAAGGTGTAGTCTCTGCCGCTCCGCTCGATCTGAAGGGACTGGAGACAGTCGAATCGGGTGTCCTCCCCGAAGGAGCGCACCGTGGCCACCTCGGTGGAGGTAGTCTTGCCGTCCACGGTGATCTCAATGACCACCTTCTGCTCGGCGGGTGAGAAGCAGCAGGCACCGAAATTCTTTTCGTCGGTGTAGCCAAAGACCGCTCCCGCCATGCCCCCCTCAGCGATGGAGGTCACGTTGTATTCGGCGGTGAAATCCCCTGCGAAGGGGGTCTTGCACACCAGCATACTGTCGGCGGCCAGAGGCAGACCGCCCCCCGACCCGAGTCCCCCCGTGAGGGTCCAGCCCTTGAGAGAAGCCCCCGGCTCAAAGCGGTGGTAGACGTCGGGGAGATCGGGCACCTGGCAGGGGTCGGTGGTGGGGCCCAGGATCTCCATACGGTCGCCGTTGAACCAGATGCGGTCGATGTTCATGCTGCGGTTGGGGACGGTGTTGACGAGGGAGTGGTAGACAATGTAGTAGCTGTCCAGATCGGGGCCCTTCACCGTGGAGCTGTGGCCGATGCCGAAGATCGCCTCCTCTGTGCTGATAAGTAGGGGATTGTTCTCCTGCGCTCCGTCAAAGCTCACGGGACTCTTGTTCGAGACCCCGTAGATGATGCGGTAGGAGGGACTGAGCACGTGATTACCCGTGTAGGTCATGTAGTAGTAGCCGTCGTGGTAGACCACCATACCGCCCTCGGTCCAGCCACCGTTGACCGAAATGGCGGGGAGAGGGCGCCCGTCTCGCATCTGGGTGGGCTTAACCATATCGTAGACCTGCATGGCCCCGTGGCCCGCGGAGTAGAAGTGCCAAGTGCCGTCGTTGTCCACGAACACCGAGCCGTCGATGGACATCCCCATATTGGGGGTCACCACCTGAAAGCCCCTG
>JAFQOC010000559.1 GCA_017420845.1 Clostridia bacterium | reverse complement strand
ATATCGGCTGAATAGTTACACTGCCATTTACCGAACACAAAAGCGAGGAGACCGCGCGGGCATCCTCGCTTTCATTATAGCACGATTTTCGGAAAAGTCAACGGGTGGCGGTGAAATTCACTCAATCAATATCCTCAACGATCTGCTCGGGCCGTTTCAAAAGCACGGCGGGATGCTCCACCAGACGGCGGATCATCTTGAAGGCCGAGGCGTAGCAGAAGCCGTCGCAGATACGCTCGTCGGTGACCACCTTGAGGTCCATCATACGGCGCTGCTCGACCGAGCCGTCCCGCTTGGGCTTATACACGGTGCGCTTGACACCGTAGGAGATGAAGACGGGGAGGTTGCCGAAGTTGTAGATATGGTGGTAGATGGGACGGATGCCCAGAGAGCCCATGGAGGTGATGATCATACTGCCGTGGAAGGGAGACAGATCGGTCAGGGCCTTGGGAATCCAGCCGTGGTAGTCCAGCCAAAAGAGGATGCGGATGGCGGCGCGGAGGATGGGACGGGGAAGGGCGGCCAGGGTCCCCGCGGTCTTATCGAAGCTGGAGTCCAGATCCTCCTTCTCCTTTTCCTTCATGACGGCGGCGTTGAACTTTTCGTAGACGTCCACCAGGGTATCGTCGGGCTCGAAGATCACCGATATACAGGTATCGGGGGAGTCCTCTCTGAGGTCCTTCTTGATGGTCATGTTGACCTCGATGTTGTTGCGGGCGTAGATGCGCTGACCGCTGATGAAGCGGTTGAGGGCGGGCTTCTGGGAGATGGTGCGGACGTAGGCCGCCAGCATGATGTGGAGGAAGCTGAAGCCCTCGTAGCCGTCGGCGATCATTTTTTTGCAGAAGGCATCGGTCTCGGTGACGTCCAGCTCGTCGGCAAAGTAGTTCATGGCGTCGGCGCGGTCCTTCATGATGAAGGACATCATCTTGGCCATGGGCTGGGCGGTACGGACGCGGCGGCCGTCCTTGCGGTCCCCCCATCTCTTCTTGCGGGGCGCGGGACGGGGCAGGCGGGGCTCTGTAGCGGGGGTCTCAGCGGTGGCGGTTTCGACGTCGAGAGCTTCGACGGGCATGTTTTCTTGGCTCATGGTGGCCTCCCTTTGTATGGATTTAAAAACGGGAAAGTTTATGTTCAATTTACATTATACCCTATTTCTCGATGAAAATCAAGAGCTTTGCGCTTTTTTCGCGATTTCCTTTTCGCGGAAGTGGATATTTTTCGGATGCTTCATAGGAAAGACGGAGTAAGATACCGCAACAAACAGAAATGACCCCTGCGACAGCAGAGGTCAATCGGGGATGCGGAGGATTTCTTCGTAGGAAGCCCCCAGGATTCTTTGCAAGAGGATCAATTCGTCGGGATATACGTGTCTTTGCCCCACTTCGATCTTGGCGATGGCACTGCGCGTCATATCGCATCCCGCAAGCTGGAGCCTGGCCGCCAACCCGTCCTGGGTCATGCCTGCCCGCTCCCGGAGAGAGCGGATGTTGGCACCGATCTGTTTTTCAATTTCCTTGTTCATGCTTTCACCACTTTTTTGTTTATGGGTATTGACTTTATTATATTCCTGTGGTATCATTTAATTGCACCTATATAAGTGCAAACGAAAAAAACATGAAAATCTAAAGAGAAACGAGCAAATGGTGGATATGGCAGACAAGATTTTGGTCATTTGGGATGGAATATCCAAGGGGACTGCATATACGGTGAAATATGCTCAAAAGAAAGAAAAAAGCATCAAAGTGGTTTATGTATGATCAAGCAGAGCTGTGCTCCCACGCATGGCTCTGCATTCTATTTTTTAAAAATAATATTCCCGCCCCGGTTTTTTCTCAAAACCCCTTTACGAAATCCCAAAAATGTAGTATAATCATAATCGGAGCATTGTACGCCCACCGCGTATATATGGTAGCTACTTGAAAGTTTTTGGATGGGGACGGCCCCACGAAAGGATATCTATGGCACAGAACAACCGCATGAAGCACATACGCAATTTCTCCATCATTGCCCACATCGACCACGGTAAGTCCACCCTGGCCGACCGACTGCTGGAGCAGACCCAGACCCTCACCGCCCGCGAGATGGAGAACCGCGTGCTGGATAACATGGATCTGGAGAAGGAGCGCGGCATCACCATCAAGGCCCGCGCCGTCAAGCTCAACTACAAAGCTCCCGACGGAGAGCTGTATGAATTCAACCTCATCGACACCCCCGGCCACGTGGACTTCAACTATGAGGTTTCCCGCTCCCTCAATGCCTGCGACGGCGCCCTTTTGATCGTGGATGCCACCCAGGGCATCGAGGCCCAGACCCTGGCCAACGCCTACCTGGCCGTGGACGCTGGGCTGGAGATCGTCCCCGTTATCAATAAGATCGACCTCCCCTCCGCCCAGATCGACCGCTGCCGGGAGGACATCGAGGACATCATCGGCATCCCCGCCGAGGGCTGCCCCGCCGTGTCGGCCAAGACGGGTCTGAACATCCCCGACGTCATGGAGGCCATCGTCCGTGATATTCCCGCCCCCACGGGGGACGAGGACGCCCCCCTCAAGGCCCTGATCTTCGACTCCTACTACGACAGCTATCTGGGCGTGGTGGTCAACATCCGTGTCTTTGACGGCACCCTCAAGGCGGGGGACACCATTCGCCTCATGAGCACCGGCGCCACCTTCGAGGTGGTGGACGTGGGTACCCTGGAGCCTTTTGGCCTCAAGAGCACCGGCTGTCTCCGCGCGGGCGAGGTAGGCTACCTCACCGCCTCCATCAAGTCGGTGAGCGACACCCAGGTGGGCGATACCGTTACCCTGCACGACAACCCCACCGCCGAGCCCTGCCCCGGCTTTAAGGAGGCCCACCCCATGGTCTACGCGGGTATCTACCCCGCCGACGGCGCGCGGTACGGCGATCTCCGCGATGCCCTGGAGAAGCTCCGCCTCAACGATGCCGCCCTGGCCTTTGAGCCCGAGACCTCGGTGGCCCTGGGCTTCGGCTTCCGTTGCGGATTCCTGGGCCTGCTCCACATGGAGATCATCGAGGAGAGATTGGAGCGTGAGTTCAATCTGGACCTCATCACCACCGCCCCCAGCGTGGTCTACGAGGTTACCCTCACCGACGGTCAGGAGATCATCGTGGACAACCCCTCCAACTACCCCACCAATGATCTCATCAAGGAGGCCCGCGAGCCCATCGTCAAGGCCAACATCATCACCCCCACCGAGTACGTGGGCGGCCTCATGGACCTCTGCCAGGATCGCCGCGGTACCTTCATTGATATGAAGTACCTGGACCAGACCCGCGTGGAGCTCCACTACCACCTGCCCCTCAACGAGATCATCTACGATTTCTTCGACGCCCTGAAATCCCGTTCCCGCGGCTACGCCTCCCTGGACTACGAGCTCTTGGGCTACGAGCCCTCCAAGCTGGTCAAGCTGGACTTTTTGCTCAACGGTGAGCAGGTGGACGCCCTGTCCTTCATCGTCCACGAGGAGAAGGCCTACGGCCGCGCCCGCAAGGTGGCGGAAAAGCTGAAGGAGAACATCCCCCGCCAGCTCTTCGAGATCCCCATCCAGGCGGCCATCGGAGGGAAAATCATCGCCCGTGAGACGGTGAAGGCCATGCGCTAGGACGTGCTGGACAAGTGCTTCGGCGGTGACATTACTCGTAAGAAGAAGCTCCTCGAGAAGCAGAAGGAAGGTAAGAAGAAGATGCGCCAGCTGGGCTCCGTGCAGGTGTCGCCCGAGGCCTTCATGGCGGTGCTGCGGTTGGATAGCGACGATCAGTAAGAACGAGGGAACGCAAGGGGGAAACTTCTTGTAAGAAGTTTCCCCCACAAAATTTTCATTTTCTAAAAAGTGGTGTAGACAAATATCTCTCTCCTGTATCGGGCAAAAGAACTGCGATGCGTGCATCCTTTGGT
>JAFQOC010000558.1 GCA_017420845.1 Clostridia bacterium | reverse complement strand
GGTTCTGCACCTCAACTTGCCCGAAGGGCAAATTTCACACTCGCTTGCGAGTATTTCACATGCGCTTCAGCGCATATTTCACGCGCGCAAGCGCATTTCACTTGGGTTTAGCGCGAAGCGATAAACCCAAATTTGAACCCCCAACAAACTCAAATACAGAAAGGAATCCAACCATGAACCAGTACCGCTACACCGCTCCCGCCGATGAAAAGCCCCTTCAGAACCTTATCTCCGACGGCGGCTACACCTCCATCTTCCGCACCATCGCCTGCGTGGGCGACAGCCTCTCCTCGGGCGAGTTCGAGACCTTCGACCCCGAGAAGAACGAGCGCCACTACTACGATATGTTCGACTACTCCTGGGGGCAGTTCATCGCCCGCATGGCAGGACTCACCGCCTACAACTTCTCCCGCGGCGGCATGACCGCGTCGGAGTACTGCGACTCCTACGCCGAGTCCAAGGATTGGTGGAATCCTGCCTACAAGGCCCAGGCCTACATCATCGCCCTGGGCGTCAACGACCTCATCGGCGCCCGCCAGCCCCTGGGCGAAATGAGCGACATCAACCCCGAGGATCCCACGCAGAACGCCAAGACCTTCACCGGCTACTACGCCCGCGTCATCCAGCAGTACAAGGCCATCCAGCCCGACGCCAAGTTCTTCCTGGTGACCATGCCCCGCTCTGCCAAGTGGGAGCACGACGACTTTACCCGTGGCGCGGGAGATGCCCATGCCGCCCGTCTCCACGAGCTGGCCGAATACTTTGAAAACACCTACGTCCTGGACCTCCGCGCCTACGCTCCCGAGCATGACGATGCCTTTGCCGAGCTGTTCTACCTCCACGGCCACATGAGCCCCATGGGCTACCGCCTCACCGCCGAGCAGATGTGCTCCTACATCGACTACATCATCCGCCACAACCCCAGAGATTTTGTCAACGTCCCCTTCATCGGTAACGAGATCCCCATGCTCTGCTGATTTTTTACCTTTCCTCAAGCCTCTCCCTTTGGGAGAGGTGTCCGCCGAGCAGGCTCGGCCGCGAGGCGTGACGGAGAGGGGGAAGACATAAACCCCAAAGCCCTCTCACCCGCCTACGGCGGGAGCTCTCCCAAAGGGAGAGCCTAATATTACAATGAGGAATAACACCATGAACCAATACCGCTACACAGCCCCCGCCGACGAGAAGCCTCTGGATATCTTCCCCGCAAACGGCGGCTATACCTCCATCTTCCGCACCATTGCCTGCGTGGGTGACAGCCTGTCCTCGGGTGAGTTCCAGCTCTACTACCCCGAGACCGACACCAACAGCTACCACGATATGTTCGAGTATTCCTGGGGGCAGTTCATGGCCCGCATGGCGGGGGTCAAGGTCTACAACTTCTCCCGCGGGGGCATGACCGCCTCGGAATACTGCGACTCCTACGCCGCCGCCATGAACTGGTGGGATCCCGCGCTGAAGGCGCAGGCCTATATCATCGCTCTGGGGGTCAATGATCTCATCAATCAGGGTCAGCCCCTGGGCGAGATGAGCGATATCCACCCCACCGATCCCGCGCAGAACGAAAGGACCTTCACCGGCTACTACGCCCGCGTGATCCAACAATATAAGGATATTTCTCCCGACGCCAAGTTTTTCCTCGTCACCATGCCCCGCCAGATCCTCTACGAATCCCGCCCCGGCAAGACCGAGGTCTGCGACGCCCACGCCGCCCGCCTCCACGAGCTGGCCGCCTACTTTGACAACACCTACGTCATCGACCTCCGTCGGTACGCCCCGCCCCACGACGCAGAGTTTGTCCGTATGTTCTACCTCAACGGCCACATGAACCCCATGGGCTACCGCCTCACCGCCGAGCAGGTGTGCGCGTACATGGATTTCATTGTCCGTCATAACCCGCGGGATTTTGTGAACGTGCCGTTTATCGGGAATGAGATCCCTATGCTGTGCTGATCGGAAAATTTTTTCGGATTTTTTGAGATTTCTGTAAGATCTCGGTTTTTTTCGGTGTCTTATATAGTATAAGAACTCGAAAGGAGCGCTCTGCCATGAAGAAAAATATTGCCATCATCCTTCTGTCGGTCTGTCTGGCCGTCACCCTGCTTGTCTCGGTTGCGCTGTGCCTGTATCTGCCCTACAAGCAGACGCGGTGGCGGGAGCTTTTGTGGGAGGATTACCTGAGTTGGTGCGAGCTGATCGGGTGCGAAGTCAACTACAGCCAAGAGCCCGAAGGCGTGCCCTATTCCTATGCCTCCATCCGCTGTTTGTACAGCGAATCCTTTGATCTGTCCATCCCCCGGGATCCCTTACCCGAAGATCAGCATTACGGCCCTTCGGGTACCTACGTCTACGATATTTTCATTCACCATGACGGGACAGGAACAGGCTCGTTGGTCTATCAGCAATGGGGAGAGATCTACACCGAGGTCGAGGAAGGGCATTGGACCTCCCGTAGCGTTCTCTTTGCCGAGTCGGTCACGGCTCTCACCGCCGAGGAGGTGGAGAGCGTACTGACCGTCATGGAGGAGAGCCGTTTTCAGTATGTGAAGGCTCCCGATCCCTATGTGACTGCCACGGACGGCAACACCACCTTCATAGGATACTCCGGCCCCATCTATACCGACTTTACGGATCGGGATCACGGCTGGTCGGGGCATATGATTTATGCCCACGGCGCAAAGGAGGGCGACCCCTGCTATGAGATCCGCAAGGCCATTGAAGCCTTGGTCATTGCTCATAACGCGGGACCCATTCCCCAAAGCGCCAAGACGGCAAGTTGACCGCCGACACAAACAGGAAAGGAGACCTTCCATATGAAAAAGAATATCGCCATCATTATCCTGTCGGTCTGTCTGGCCGTAACCGCGGCCTGCGCGGCAGTCCTGGGCGTATCTTTGCTCCACCCGCAGGAAGACCCCTTTGAAACGGCGCGATTGGCGGAACAGGTATGGGACGATTATATGTCCACCTGCGCCATGATCGGCTGCGATCCCCAATATGATTTTTCCAATGAAGACACCTCCCCCCACGTGAGTGAGGTGATCCGTTGTGTTTACGTCGAGTCCTTCGATGAGTCCATTCCCACAGACCAGCCGCTGGCCGAAAACGAGCGCTATTCCCCCACAGGCAGTTACGTATACGATATCTGTATCTATAACGACGGCAGCGGATATCTTCATTATCAGCAATGGGGATCCATCGACACGGTGGAGGTCGGCTATTGGGAATTTGAAGGGGAGACACGGGAAATGACAGAATTGATTGGTTGGCGCAACGTCCTGTTCACCGAGTCCATGGTAGAGTTGACCGCCGAGGAGATCGGTAGCATTTTTGCTGTGATGGAACAACATAACTATGAAAACATTCCCACCACCAATCCGTATATGTATACGGGCATGGACGGAGATACAACCTTTGTGGTGTATTCCTCCTCAACCAGCCTTGCCGACCATGTCGATTGGAGAGGGCACATGATCTCCACGTGGTGCGCCAAAGAAGGCTCCCCCTGCTATGAGATCCGCAAGGCCATCGAAAAATTGGTCATCGCCCACAACGCGGGGCCCATTCCCGTCAAAGAAATCCCGTATTGATTTTGAACATCACCCCCGAAAGGAGCCTCCCCCATGACCTCCCATTTCAAACGCGTCCTTACCCACCTCGCCGTGGCCTACACCCTGGACGGCAAGCGCTACCACGGCTTTTCTGAGGACTTCACCGTCCTCTCCACCGAGACGGACGGCCCCACCACCCGCATGACGGGTCTCCTCTGCAATGCCCTGACGGTCACGGTGGAGGTCACCTCCTACGAGGGCTACGACGCCGTCTGCTGGCGGGTGACCTTTGAGAACCGCACCGAGGGACCCTCCCCCCGCCTGTCCGACTTGTCCGCCTTCTCCATGGGCTACATGGGCACCGACCCCGTCCTCACGGGCATCTACGGCGACGGCGGCGTAGATCAAAACGGCGCCTATGCCCCCTACGCCTTCCCCCTGTCGGGTAGGAACGCAAAGCCCATTCACATGGAGCCGGAATTAGGCCGCGGCACCTACAACTATTTCCCCTACTTCCACATTAAGGACCAAAAGGGCGGTCTCTTCATCGCCATGGGCTGGCCCATCCTATGGAAGGCTGACTTTACCCCCGATACCACCGAAATGGAGGACGGCACCTCTATTCCCTGCACCCGCATCGACATGGGTCAGGCCCGGTTCGACGCCATCCTCCAGCCCGGAGAGTCGGCGGTTATGCCCTCCATCACCCTGCTCCACCACACCGAGACCGACCCCGACAACGCCACCAACCATTGGCGGCATTTCTTCATGGACTGCATCATGCGCCGCGTGGAGGGTGACCTTTTCCCGCCCCACCTGTCGGGCGGGACCTCCTGGCTCTACGCCGAGATGAAGGACGCCACCGAGGCCAACCAGATCGACGCCATGGACCAATATCTGAAGCACAATATCCCCATCGACTACTGGTGGATGGACGCGGGCTGGTACTGGAAGCGGAGGGGCGAGCATCTCTCCACCTGGATGGAAACGGGGACCTGGCTGGTGGACACCGACCGCTTCCCTACCGAGTTCGCCGCCATCTCCGAGCATGGAGAAAGATACGGGGTCAAGACCCTTCTGTGGTTTGAGCCCGAAATGGCCAGACTCCCCGAAAACGAGACCGATCCCGATGGCATTCCCTACAAGTACCATCTGCTGGGCTCCCCTTTGGTGGACATGGGCGACCCCGCCTTTGTGGACTGGTGCTTTGACCGATTCTCTTCCATATTAGATAAAGGTCAGATCAGCCTCTACCGCCAGGACTACGGCGTCAACCCTGCCGTCATCTTCACCCATCCCGAGATCAACACCGAGGGTCGGGTGGGCATGATGGAGAACCGCTACGCAAGAGGCTACTGGGGTCTGTGGGACAAGCTTATTGACCGCTACCCGAGCATGATGATCGATGACTGCGCCGCTGGCGGCGGGCGGAACGACATCGACAGTATGCGCCGCGCGGTGCCTCTCCACAAGACCGACCACGATTACTCCCGCCAGGACGATAAGCAATCCATGCACCAGAGCCTGTTCGGGTGGCTCCCCTACTTTGGCGCCTGCATGGTGGGGCCTGACAGGTGCGGCGAGGTCAACCCCTACATGATCCAGTCCACCTACGCTCCCTGGGTGGCACTTCCCTGCAACGTCTATGCCGACACGTTGGATTGGGATTGCCTCCGCCGCTACACCAAGCTGTGGCAAGAGCTGAACCCCTATTACACCGCCGACTACTACCCCCTCACCGCCTGGTCGCGGGGGGACAAGGCCTGGCGGGGCTGGGAGTTCTTTGATCCCAAGACCGAGAGCGGCTTCCTCCAGCTCTTCCGTCCCGCCAATGCCGCCGAGCAGCGCCGCGCGGTGCGGTTGAAGGGGCTTTGCGAGGACGCGATCTATGAGCTGTGGAACCGAGAGACCGACCGAAAGACGGTTATCCCCGCAAGCACCCTGCTCCACGAGGGATTCGTGGTGGAGATGGAGGCCGAGAGCGCGGTGACGTTTACGTTCAGAAAGGTGTAAGAGAGCAGGAAGATGCTGAGATTCAATTCCCTTCCCTGAACTTGCCACAAGATGGCTTGTGCATTTTACTTAATACTATTATATTTCTTTTAGGCGTCTTGACAAAATTGATTTTTATGCTATACTTTTTTTGAAAGATCGGTAATATTTTGCCTTTTTTGGTGTCTTATGTAGTGAAAGACATTTGATAAAGGAGGGTCCCCCCCATGAAAAAGCCTCACACCCTCACCCGCACAGCGGCCTCCCTGCTCCTGATTCCGTTGATCCACCTTGCTTTCCTGGCCGTCTCCGGCGGGTTGGCATACCTTTTGGAGTTTCCTACCAACCGAGGCGTGTTCTATGTATTCTTTGCCGTGCCCGCCATGCTCCTGTTTTTCACGCTTCCCTTTGACGTCCTCCTCACAGCCCATGCGTCCATAGTCTGTGGGATCTGCGCCATGTGCCGCGGAGGTTCCAAAATCAAAAATATGGCAACCGTCATTGTCAGCGCAGTTTTGATTATTTCCACCATTCTTCTGCTGGCTGAGTTTATTCCGCGCTTGCTGGAGGGGATGGCTTCGGTATAGTCCCGCTCTCACACATCAATAAACATCCACCCGCCAAGCGGGTGGTTTTTCACATGCGGGCATAGCCCTCCATTCTTCGCTATGCGTAAACGCATCTATACGAACTGCCAACTGCGTGGGGACTGTTACTTGCTACCCGTAAACGGGCCCTTATCGCT
>JAFQOC010000557.1 GCA_017420845.1 Clostridia bacterium | reverse complement strand
TGAAACCCGTAGGGTTTCTTCCGACACCCGACCGAAGGGAGGATTTCACACGCGAAGCGTATTTCACGCCGCAGGCATTTCACACGCGAAGCGTATTTCACTATTGCAGTTTATCGGAACGATAAACTGCAATTTGAATGCCTCACGCATCCGCCCCCCGTATCACCCGATACCCGCGGCTCCGCCCTACCTTCTCCTCGGTCTGCTCCACCAGCCCCAGCCGTTCCAGCAAATGAATGGTGCTGTAGGTGGCCTTTCCGCGGATACCCGTCGCCTTGGCGTAAGCGGCGGCGGTAAACAGCGGGTAGCCTCCCTCAGCGTCGGGAGAGGACAGAGCGGCCGGCAGGAAATAGGCGGCGTAGTCGGCGGACGTCCACAGGGTCACATCCCCCAGAAGAGCGGTGGGAAACCGCTCGTAGCGGTTGGAGCCCCGCTTTTTGTCCTTGCTCCAGCCGTCGGCCAGACGGTATTCTTCGATCTCCAGCAGGAGCAGGCGCACCGAAAGGCGGGGGTTCCCGATGAAGTCGGACAGCCAGTACAGCTCCTTCGCCACATCCCGCACCCGCCCCCGCTTGGGAGACTTGTGTCGGCTGATGATGCTCCCATCCTCGGGGTTGATCCAGGATAGGTATTTTACCGCGGAGATGGGATGCACCACCGTCACGCGGCAGGAAGTATGGGTGAGATACCATTCGATCTTGGGCCTCAGAGGGAAAAATCCCCCCGTCTGCACCTCCGTGATGTGGCCGTCGACCAGAATATCCGCCACCATACGGCGCTTCTTGGTGGGCTGATCCATCCCGTCAGCGGAGTCAATCAGCAGATCCCCCACGGGACGCTCGTGACAGGTCTCATCGGGGCAGAGGTAGAGCTTGACCGCGGCGTGGAGGCGTTTCTCGGCCAGGGTGCCAATATGGGGAGAATTTTCGGGGGATGTATGCTTCCCCACGCGGTATTTGGGGGAGAGCATGATCTCGTCGGCAATGGCCTTGAAGCGCAGAGCCTCGGCGGGGGTAACGGCGCCCTCAAAGGGAACGGGTGATTTGGGCATGACAGAGGCTCCTTTCGGGTGTGAAATTTGGGTTTAAAAATTAAACTTCTGCCAAATACCTCCACTCCACCCACATTTCCACAAGCATACCGCGCCGCCGCACTGTTCATACTGACCGTATAAATGAAAAATGAAACAAAAAAGCCGTCTGTCTCTTTTTCCCCCTGTCCGCAGAATCTGTTACACATGAGGTCGGGGTTTTCGGCACATAGTAAGGAGGGCGAGCATACGCTCTCCGAGAAGTAGCTTTCAGAAACACATGAGGATTCGAAGATGAACAGAAAATATATGAAACTATGCGCCCTGCTGTTGACGCTGGTCCTGCTGACAGCCGCAGGCACAACGGTCACCCGGGCGGCCCCGGGAGTCGGCGCGGATCAAGGGAATACCGCATCCCTGCCCGGGGAGGTGTACGTGGGCGGTATGCCCTTTGGGGTGAAGTTCTACACCCAAGGCATTCTGGTAGTGGGATTTTGCGACGTGGACGTCACCTCATCGGGCGGTGGATGCCGTAACGTAAACCCGGCGCGGGACGCGGGTCTGAAAATGCGGGACATCATTGTGGGGATCAACGGCGAGGCCCCCCTCTGCGCCGCCTCCCTGACCAAGGCGGTGGAGGAGTCGGGGGGGAAGCCCGTGACCCTCACGGTCAAGCGCTGCCTGTCTCCCGCCGCCAGACGGCATGAGGGCAACACTCCCAAGACCACCGAGCTGACCGTCACCGTCACCCCCGTGAAGTCCACCTCTGAGAACCGCTACAAGACCGGTCTCTGGGTGCGGGACAGCGGAGCAGGCATCGGCACCGTTACCTTCATCCTGCCCGACACGGGAGCCTTCGGCGGCCTGGGTCACGGCATCTGCGACGGGGATACGGGGGAGCTAATTCCTTTGCAGCGAGGACAGGTCACAGACGTCACGGTCAGCGGCATTGAAAAGGGCGAGGCGGGGGATCCCGGGGCCATCAAGGGCTACTTCGTCCCCGGCAAAACCGGAAGCCTGCTGAAAAATACCGAATGCGGTGTCTACGGCGTATTCGTCACACGGCCCGCCGCGGCGGTCCAAAAGCTCCCCGTAGCCAAGCGAAGCGAGTTGCGGGAGGGAGATGCTACCATTCTCTGCACCCTGGATAACGGCAAGCTGGGGCAGTACAAGGCGCGGATCACCTCCATCGACCGATCCGCCACGGGCTCCAAATGCTTCACCCTATCCGTGACCGATCCCGCTCTCATTGAGAAGACCGGAGGGATCGTACAGGGCATGAGCGGCTCCCCCATCATCCAGAACGGTAAGCTGGTCGGGGCGGTGACCCACGTGCTCATCAGCGACCCCACGGCGGGGTATGGGATATTCATTGAGAACATGATCAAGCAGATGGGGGATCTGGCATCGTAAAGCCAAACGCTATGAAAAGGTTGTCCCTGCTATAACAGACACCCCGTGTGCGTTATATAAGGGACAACAGTTTTTTGCCCGATTGCCATTCAGTTTTCTATACAAGCCGCATCCAGCAAGAAATCATAAATATTGACCGTCAATATTCCATGCTCGTCGTAATAGGGAGCGACAATATCCTTGGTAACGATGATTTTTTTAAAGGAGTCGTCTATCTTCCGAAGCGGTCGAATTTCCTGTGCGCGTTTTTCCTCATCGGGAATAGAAAATGCCGATTGAATATAGATCCTCTTTGAGCCAAGATTGCACATAAAATCGACCTCCAACTGCTTTCTCGTCACCTTACCGCTCTTATCCTTTTCCGCAATCTGCACCACGCCTACGTCAACGCGATATCCGCGCATACAAAGCTCGTTGTAGATCACGTTTTCCATCGTATGCGTCTGCTCAAACTGACGGAAATTGATACGCGCGTTGCGAAGTCCGAGATCGGAGAAATAGAATTTCTTGGGGGTTTCGATATAGCTTTTGCCCTTTATATCGTACCGTTCCGTCGAGTGGATCAAGAAGGAATCCTCAAGGCAATCCATATATTTTTTTATGGTAGCCGCTGTGATCTTTGATTTTTTTACCGTCTTAAAAGTGTTTTTCAGTTTTTCGGGATTGGTAAGCGAACCAATTGATGACGAGAGAATATTCAAAAGGTCTTCAAGCTCACCGATATTTCTGATCTTATTTCGTTTTACAATATCCGAAATATAAATTTCATCAAAGAGACTGGACAAAAGCTTTGCTTTATCCTGTACGCCCTCGCGCAAGACCACAAGCGGAATACCGCCGTACAGCATATATTCCGAAAGACCCTGATATTTATCACCTTTATAGCAGCTCATAAACTCTATAAAGGAAAGCGGATACATATGGATCTCGTCACCGCGACCCGCAAACTCGGTAATAATATCCTTCGACAAAAACTTGGCGTTGCTCCCCGTAACGTAAACGTCCATATTTTGCTTGCGCAAATAACCGTTCAACACCGCCTCAAAGCAATCCAGGAGCTGAACCTCGTCTAAGAGCAGATAATACGTCTTACCGTCTGTCATTTTTGAGCGAACATAACTCATAAATTTTTCGGGATCGACCTTACGCTTTTCTTTTTCAAGAGCAATCAGACTCTCGCCAATTAAATACAGATCGTCGGCGGAATCAAAGGCAAAACGAATAATGTGGTCTTTATCCACACCATCTTCCAAAAGGTAATTATAAAAGATATTGTTCAAGAGATATGATTTACCGCATCTGCGAATACCGGTAATAACCTTGATAAATCCATTCCCTTTCCTGCTGATCAATTGATTTAAATACCATTCACGCTTGATTTCCATAAGCACCTCTGCAATAGATTTTTGCAACCATATACAGTTTCCGACTGTATTCTATCACAAAAATTGCTATTTGTCAAGTTGGCCATAATAGATTTTTGCAACCTTTTGCGCTTTTATTCTTTTATTCTTTGATTCATTTTTAACATTTTTTGCGAAAAGCTGTTGTCCCTACTTCCCATTTTATCACATTTTGAGGAGAATTGCAGGGGGTTATTCCAATCCCAAGAGCCAATTCACCGTAACGCCCAGAATTTTCGATAGCTCCCGCAGCTCATAGTCGGCTACGAAACGCGTGCCGATCTCGATGCGGGAAATGCTGTCGCGCTCCATGATGATTCCGTTGATCTGGAGGCGAGCGGCCAGATCGCTTTGGGTCAGACGTAACTTGCACCGAGCCTCGTGGACGCGATCGCCACAGATATTCTTTTTGCCGTTGTAATCGTAAATTTTCATGATTTTTCTCCATTTTTTGTGTTAATGTTCGGATTTCCTCTTGACTTTAACATGTTTTCGTGCTATAATCGTGTTAAAGATCAGAATCTTGAAATTTTCATACCATCAGGATTCATAATCTCAAAATTTTTGGAGGTCAAATCATGACAGAGAAAATTCTATACAAAACTGAGCCACTATTCAAAAAACGGTTTATCAACAAATGGCTGATTTTTTTGTGCATTGGTCTCCTGCTTATTTCTTTTTGTACTTTGAGGTTGCCAGATGCGATCGATTACTTCACGGACTATCCCAAAAGTGAATACTTGCAGACAGAATATGCCTCCGCAATTCATGCTTTCATATTTGGAGGAAATACAGATTACTACTTCGGGTGCCTTGCTATTGGTATCTCTCCCCTTATCATTTTTTGGATTGTCAAGCTATTCGAATGGATGATCAAAGCAGGCGAATTAGTCGTAACCGACAAGCGCGTTTATGGAAAGGTTGCTTTGGGAAAACGCGTTGATCTTCCGTTAGACTCCTTTTCATCCGTATCGCTGACTATGGCACTTTGGCGCGGTTTGAGCGTATCTACAGCTTCAGGGCGCATTACTTTTTATCTGCTTCCATCTCCTAAAGAAGTCCATCAAATCATCAGCCAACTTCTAATCGATCGCCAAAATGCTGTTCGTTCAATTACAAAACCAGAATCATCTTCCAGTCAAGCTGACGAATTAAAAAAATACAAAAACCTTTTAGATTCCGGAATTATTACGCAAGAAGAATTTGAAGCCAAGAAAAAACAGCTATTAGATTTATAACACAAACCAGATCAATTTATTTTGGGATGGCCAATTAAAAGAACAAAAGAGTCAAGGACGATTCAATGAACCGCCCTTGACTTTTTTCTTTTGACAACTGACACCGGTTTACGTCCTTCGTACAAAAACATTTCCGCTCTGTTTTCAACCAATTCCCCCAAAACTCCCCCTCTCCACCCCGCAAATTTTGTACCATCTTTTTCTTGACAACCCACAAAAAAAGTAGTATAATGCAGTCAAACCACCATCCACGGAGGCCGCCATGAACCACCCCATCTCCCCCCGCCACATCATCCTCATCGGTATGCCCGCCTGCGGGAAAAGCACCGTGGGCGTGCTGGCCGCCAAGACTCTGGGGTACCGCTTCATCGACTCCGACCTCATCATCCAGGAGCGGGACGGCCGCCGTCTCCACCGCATCATCCGGGAGGAGGGGCAAGAAGGCTTTCTCAAAATCGAGGAGGCCGTGAATCTGACTCTGGGCAACGACTCCGCCCCGACGGTCATCGCCACGGGCGGGAGCGCGGTGTACAGCCCCGCCGCCATGGCCCATTTCAAAGCCGTTGGTACGGTGGTCTACCTCCACCTGTCCTTTGAGACGGTACAGAGGAGGCTGGGCAACTTCACCCACCGCGGCGTGGTCATGCCCGCGGGCTACACCCTCCGTGATCTGTACGACGAGCGATGCGCCCTCTACGAGCAGTACGCCGACGTCATCATCGACGAGAGCCGTACCGACAACGTCGGAGACATCCTCGCATCCCTTTGCGCCCATTTTGAGAGAGAGACCGATTGATCTCATACCACATATAGGAGGCCAACCATGGCATACAGAAGAATTCTCACCATCCAAGACATTTCCTGCGTGGGTCAGTGCTCTCTGACCGTCGCCCTCCCCATCCTCTCCGCCTGCGGGCACGAGACCGCCATCCTCCCCTCGGCGGTGCTGTCTACCCACACCGCGGGATTTTCCGGCTGGACCTGCCGCGACCTCACCGAGGATATGCCCGCCATCAACGCCCACTGGAACAAAGAGGGCCTGCGCTTCGAGGCGGTCTACACCGGCTATCTGGGCTCCACCCGCCAGATCGACTACGTGAAGGCCATCATGAACTCCACCCTGACCCCCGAGGGTCTGCGGATCGTGGATCCCGCCATGGCGGATCACGGCAAGCTCTACCCCGCCTTTGACATGGAGTACGTGGAGGCCATGAAGTCCCTCTGCGCCTCCGCCGACTACCTCCTGCCCAACGTCACCGAGGCCTGCTTCCTGACGGGCATCGAGTACCGCGAGGAGTACGACGAGACCTACATCGAGAAGCTGCTCACCGCCCTGCACAAGCTGGGGGCCAAAAACGTCATCCTCACGGGGGTGGGCTTCCATCCCGCTCAGACCGGTGTCATGATCTCGGAGTCGGGGGTACGGTCCTACTACTGCCACCGCCGTCTGTCGGAGAACTGCCACGGCACGGGTGACGTCTACGCCTCGGCCTTCGTGGGAGCCCTTCTGAAGGGTCTGGACGCCTACACCGCCGCCAAGATCGCCGCCGACTACACCCTCCTTTGCATGGAAAACACCCGCGGGGACAAGGACCACACCTACGGCGTCAAGTTCGAGCCCATGCTGGGAACCCTGATGGACATGATTCGCATCGCCCGCAAGATGGCGGCGAGGGATTAACATAGCCATACCGAAACATACTGTGCCCGCCGCGAAGCACCCTTCCGGCGGGCTTTGGTGTCCCATGGGTATGCTCCCTGCGATGTCATGCGCCCGCTTTTTCCGCGGTTTTTAAAAAACTTTTTTAAATTCCTGTAAGGTTTTGCTTTTTTTGGTGTCTTATAGAGTAGGCGGATGACCGATCCCTTCGTGACGGCTCCCTGTAAAACCTGTGAACCGCGGAACCTCGGCGGCTTTGACCGCACCTGCGGTGCCGGAAAGGAATTATGATGATGAAGAAACTGAACCTGCGACGCTCTGCCCTTGTGCTGGCGGGGCTGATGATGTGGAGCGCTCTCGCTACCCTGACGGGATGCGATGCCCTGTTCACTCCCGAGGAAACTGCCGGTTCCACCGCTGAGGCTCCCGACCTCACCGAAACCACCCCCGAAAACGAGGCGGCCACCGAAGCCGAGACCCTGCCCCCCGTCCGTACCGAGAGCTTCACGGATGAGTCCCTCCTCTCCCTCTTCAGCGCCGAGCAGGGAAATCTGTCCCTGTCCGAGGACGGGGAGCTGGTGGCGGAGGCCTCCTGGAAGGAGGGGGACCCCACCCGCTCCTGCCTGGTCTTTGATCCCTTGGCGGTCATGAAGGCCATTGAGCCCCACCGCACGGGATACCCCGGTGCCGTGGTCATCAAGGCCCGCCGGGTCAAGACCATGCCGGAGACACCCACGGTCCACCCCGGAAATCAGACCTTCGGCCGACTGGAGGATCTGGATCCCCTCCCCGTCTATCGCAACGCCGTCCCCGACTCCCCCTACGAGTATTTTGTGATCGACACCTCTGCCCCCTCTTTGATGGAGGGCATGACCCCTGAGCTCTACGTGGAATGGGTCTGCATAGGGGACACCACCTACGGCTCCGAGGGGCGCTCCCTGACCGTCCGCGAGATCTCCTTCCACAGCGATATCTGGGAGGCCTTCTTCGATATCAAGGAGGACATGGACGAGGCGGGAGTGAATCAGCCCGTCCCCAACTACTGGGAGTATGAGGATCAGGTGCTCTTCAACAGCACCGTGGTACGGGTTCCCTTTTTATACCTGAAGCCCCGGGGTCCCATGGGGCAGCTCATCGACCGCATCACCGGCGCCTGCTTTACCGATTCCCCCTCCATGACCGTCGCCGTTCTGGGAGAGGGCTTTGATCTCCTCTCCGACCGCTGTCTGGGAGAAAACGAAAATCTGGCGGCGGTCTACCTGCCCGACAGCCTGACTCGGCTGAAGGGCGACCCCTTCGCCTTCTGTCCCAAGCTCACCCGTATCCGTCTGGGCAGGGGGATCAAAACCATTGACGACTACGCTCTGACCGTTTCCTCCCTCACCGACATCGACTACAACGGCACCATGGAGCAGTGGTGTCAGGTAGACCGCGGGATCGCCAAGAACTGTACCGTGCACTGTCTGGACGGAGATATTCCCTACGGTGCCAAGGAACCCGACTACGGGCAGGGAGCGGCCGCCGCCTATGAGCTGGCATGGAGCACGCCTCTGCAGCTGGCCGAGGGGCAGATTGCTCTTTCGGTGGAGCATACCCGTCTGACCCTGTCCGACGGAGCAGACACCGAGCGGGAGGTCATTCTCCGCTGGGCACTGACCCGTCCCGCCGTGGCTGACGAGTCCTTGGGATGCCGCTATATCCCCTACTTTGATGTTCTGTCCCCCGAGGACGGCTCGGTCCTCTACGTGCTGTCGCAGGAGGAGCGGCTGGCCTACAGCCACGGCATGGGCAACGGTCTTCTGCTGTCCCGCGGCGCCAAGGAGGAGGGCATGGCCAAGACCGCTACCCTGTTCCTGGCAGGCTACGGCTTCACCGAGGGCGGCGACGGCTTCCGTGTACAGGTCACTCATTTCCATCTGGAACTGGACGGCGAGGGCAAGCTGACGGTCAACCGCAACGCGGGGGCCAAGCTGAACGCCGACGTGACCGTCCCCTTCCCCATGACGGGCTACGGGGATCTGAACAAGACCCGCCAGATCTTCCGTGACATCGAGAGCTATATCGTCAAGACCCACGATCTGGGCAATCTGAATCCCTCCTACCTGCTGCTGGTCAGCCGCCCCCATGGGGACGGGGCCATCCGCAATCTCGGCGCCTCCGCCTCCGCCATCGACGGCTTCTTCTTCGGGGCCATGTGGCAGACCCTTTCGCCCGATATCTTCAACAAGGAGTCCCTGTCGGTGCTCTACGATCGCTACGGCGCCCTCAAGTCCTACCAAAAGAAATCCTGATTTACTCCGCGGCATCGCCTCCCTCTTGGCGGTGCCGCTTTTTGAGGGTGGGGCTTTCGTTTTTTGAGGAGGAAGGGCGGGATAGTCCCGACAGCCTCGCAGACGGCGCGGAGGATACCGTCGATCTCCCCGTGGCACCACACACCCGAGAGCGGGTCGGCGAGGGGGGACGGCGAATACGGTTCTGTCAATCCGTGTTGACAAAAAACTCTCCCCGTGCTATAATGATCTCATCCCCCCCTTGAAAGGAGCCATCCATGACCGCCAAGCAAAAGCGCATCCTCCATATCTGCCTTGCGGGAGCGGGGCTTGCCGCTGCTCTTGTGGGCTACGGCCTGTTCTACATCGCCACAGGGTACGGCATTCCCTGTATGCTGTATCAGCTCACGGGACTGCAGTGCGCGGGGTGCGGTCTGACCCGCGCCATGGCCGCCGTCCTGCGGCTTGAGTTTGGGGCGGCCTTCTCCTACCACGCCCTCTGGCCTGTGTTCGCTCTCTACCTTTTATGGATCCTTGTGGCGGATTCCCTGGTTTATATCCGTCGGGGGGAGCTGCAATTCCTCCCCGGTAAATGGTGGGCGCATATACCCGTGGCCGCCGTGATCGTCGGGTACGGCATTCTCCGCAATTTCCTGTAACCCACACGAGT
>JAFQOC010000556.1 GCA_017420845.1 Clostridia bacterium | reverse complement strand
GCGGCTTGTGGAAAAACGCCCCGACGCGCACCGGTAGGTGCAAGAAAATTGCTGTGAGCCAATGGATTTTTGGAAAATCCATTGGCGCGTATGTTTCTCGTTATAGCCAATTTTCTTGCGGCTTCCGCCGCGCGCCGAGGCGTTTTCCCACAAGCCGCACCACGGACAAATGCTGCTTTAGCGGCATTTGTAGGCCGCAACCAGTAACTCCGAATATTTGCCTGCCTTCGTGTTGCGGCTGCCGCCCTCGGCACTGCCGGCCACCTGTGTAGGTTCTGGGGGCGAAGCCCCCAGAACCCCCTTGCATGGTCGCAACCCAACGCACCGATAAACTGCAATTTGAAGGACAGACAAGCTTTTACACCGCAACATATCTCTACAAAAATCCCCCGTCACAAAGCCGTGGCGGGGGATGTTTCCATAGGACAAATCTTACTTCTGCACGAAGGTATAGCTGCCGGGCTGAAGCTCGATCTCCAGGCACTTGCCGCAGTAGCAGACCTGGCCGTCGGCGAACCTCTTCTCCACGCCGTTGACCGTGTAGGTCTCGGCGTCGGACAGCATGGGCAGGTACAGGGTGGTGGCCACGGGAACCGTGCACTCATAGACAAAGCCGTCGGTGGTATCCCAGTTGGAGATAATCAGACCGCTCTTCGACTCGAAGGAGGTCTTTGCCCACTTGATCAGCTCCTGACCCTCGGGGATCTCGTCGGGAGTACGGGTGTCGGGCTTGGGCTGAAGAATGGGATGGGCGAAGCCGGGAGCCTCTTCGGTGGTCTCGATACCCGCGATGTGGCGGTACATCCACTCCTGGATGGCGCCGTAGGCGTAGTGATTGAAGGAGTTCATGGCCACATCGCCAAAGCCGGTCGCCAGGGTGTAGGAATTCCAGCGCTCCCAAATGGTGGTAGCACCCTGATAGATGCTGTACAGCCAGGAGGGGTTCTCGGTCTGGAGCAGCAGGGAGTAGGCCAGATTATTCTCACCGAATTCGGCCAGCACCTCGTTGAGGATGCAGGTGCCCACAAATCCCGTGGAGAGCTTGTAGCCGTTGTCGATGATCTTCTGCTTGAGGGCTGCCACGGCGGCGGGACGCTTGTCCTCGTCCAGAAGACCGATGCGGAGAGCCAGCAGGTAGCCGCATTGGGTGCGGTTCTCGGGGTTCAGCTCGCCGTTCTCGTCACAGTACAGGGTACGGAAGTGATCCCGCACCTTGGCGTAGGTAGCCTTGTAGTGCTCGGCGCGGTCGGTCTTGCCGATGGCCTTCGACATGGCCTCCATGTACAGGCAGTCCAGGGCGTAGTAAGCCACGCAGATCAGGCGGGCGTCGGTCTTCTCATAGGCCAGCCAGTCGCCGTAGTGGGGATTGGGGGCGTTCATGTTGGAAGCCTCCAGCCAGCCCATGTACTTCTCCATGGACTCGTAATGCTCCTCGATGATGGCGGTGTCGGCGTACATCTTCCACATGGTGTAGGGAACGATGATGCCCGCGTCGCTCCATGCCGCGCCGCCGAAGCCGACTACGCGGACGGTGGGGATTACGTCGGGGTACACACCCGCCTCGTTCTGGGAGTCCCGGGCGTCCTGAAGCCACTTGTGGAAGAAGCCGTCCACCTCGGCGTTGTAGGCGGCGGTGCCGCAGAATGCCTGGGTGTCACCCGTCCAGCCCAGACGCTCGTCGCGCTGAGGGCAGTCGGTGGGGACAGACAGGTAGTTGCCGCGCTGACCCCAGATGATGTTGGAAATGAGCCGGTTGACCACGGGATGGGAGGTCTCCATCTTACCCGTCTCACGGGTAGCCGAGCCGATGACGGGGCAAGCCACACCGGTGAATTCCACGTCCTCGGTGGCGGTGATTTCCAGATAGCGGAAGCCGAAGAAGGTGAAGGTGGGGCAGTAGTACTCGCCCGCCTCGTCGCCCTTCAGGATATAGTAGGCCTTAGCCTTGGCGGAGCGGTAGTTAATGGTGTAGATGGAGCCCTCGGGGTTGTCGTTGCCGCGGGAGGCAAGACCCGAGTCGTTGAGCATCTCACCCACGCGGATCTGCACCGAGGTGCCCTTCTGACCCTTGACGGTGAAGGTGGGCCAACCAACCATATTCTGACCCAGATCAATGACGGCGGACTCACCCTTGGCCAGCTTGAAGCTGTCCTCGCCCTTGGACTCACGCACCACGTGGATCTTACCAAAGTCCGAGCCGTTGTCCTCGGTGCCGTTGTAGATTGTAATGGTCTCGGGCTTGCGGGTCAGACCCTCGCGGACCATAATGGTGGGACCCACGTGAGGGGTTACGAAGATATCGTAGCTTTCGGTGGTAACGGAGTCCCAATTCACGCAATTACAGCCCTTGGACAGACCCTTCGGGGTAGGGAGGTTGGCGTCGTACAGCTCACCGTCCCAGATGTCCGAGGCGCGAATGGCGCTGCCCCAGGCCCCCTGCCAGGTCTCGTCGGTGTACAGGGCCCGGTCTCCGCCGTTGTCCAGCAGATGGATGGCGGCCAGCAGGGAGATGTGGGTCTCACCGTAGGTGCCCAGAGAGATACGGCCGTTCCACCAGCCGGGAGCCACGGCGATCAAGAGGGTATTCTCTCCCTCTGCGAGGTAGGGAGCCAGGTCGTAGGAGTAGTACAGCACGCGCTCGCGGTAATCGGTCCAGCCGGGCTTCATCTCGTCAAAGACCTCGACACCGTTGTCGTCCACGCGGCCCACGCGGCGGCCGTTGACCCAGATATCGAACACGCCCAGGGCGGTGGCATCCACACGGGCGGACTTGAGACCGTCCACAACAAACTGCTTGCGGAACAGGGCGATGCCGCCCACGTCAGCGATGGGGGCGAACTGATCAGCGCGGCCCAGGGCATTCTCCCAGGGGTTCTTCTTGTCCTCCACCACGGGGGCGGGGTTTGCGTAGGTGATCCACTTGCCAAGACCACCGGTCATGTAATCCTTGCTCATCGTATCAGATTCCTTTCAGAAAATACCGGCCGAGGGCCGGCAGGGGGCAGACCTGTGGGCCGCCTTCGGGAATAGTATAACATATCTTTCACTATTATGCAAGGTGTTTTGTGAAGAAAGTACGAAAAAAACCATGGAGACCCCGTATAGTCGGGGGCCTTCCTTCTTGGAAAACAGAATACCCCGAGGCAGTTCTCTGCCTCGGGGTAGGATCACGGGGTACTGAGAAAATCCCTCACCCGTCCCGCTACGACCTCCAACGCCACGGGGTTCAACCCGCCGTTGAGAATGAGGTCAGCGTGCTTCTTTGAGGGCTCCACGTGGGTCTCGTGCATGGGCTTGACCGTGGAGAGATACTGAGCCATGATGTCGTCGATCTTACGGCCTCGGACCTCCATGTCCCGTCTGGCGCGGCGGAGGATGCGCTCGTCGGCGTCGGTCTCCACGTAGATCTTCAGATCGAAGGTCTCGCGGAGGGCGGGATCCGACAGAATGAGGATGCCGTCCACAATGATGACGGGTCTGGGGTCAATGCGTACCACCTTGTCCGAACGGTTATGGAGGGTGAAATCGTACACGGGGCAATCCACCGCCTCCCCGCTTTTGAGAGCGCGGAGATGGCTGACCATGAGGTCAAACTCCAGAGCCTCGGGGGCGTCGTAGTTGAGCAGGCGGCGCTCCTCCAGGGGAATATCGCCGTGGGCTTTGTAGTAGTTGTCACAGCTGACGAGGGAGACCGAATCGGGAAATTTCTCGGTGAGACGGCGGGCGAAGGTGGACTTGCCCGAGCCGCTGCCGCCGGCGATGCCGATGATGTAAACAGAGTTCATAGCCGTTCCGTCCTTTACGCTTCCAGCTCCCGGATCATGCGCTCCACGGGGGCGGGATCGGGGTTGTACTCATGAATGCCGGGGAAGACGATGGAATCGAACCAGGTCGCGGGGTCAATGCCCGCCCGGACGCAGTAGTCCATGACCTCGGCGGTGGCGGCGTTGCTGTATTCCACGGCGAAGAGCTCATCCTGATCCCCCGTTTCCACGCAGAGCCGGCGGGGGTAGCAGAGGCAGGCGATCTCGGGATCGTCGTAGAGGGCGGCGGCATCCCGCCAGGACCAGTCGGGCCAGGCGTACTGACGGCGGTCGCTGAAGAAGGAGGAGGAGATAGCCGAGCGGATACGGGGCTCGGCGGCGGTTGTGAAGAGGGTGTAGTGACCGCCGTAGGAGCAGCCCACCATACCGAAGGACAGGGGATCTACGGTGGCCTCGAAGTAGTCGATGACGCGGGAGATGGCGTAGACCTCCAGGGCGGTGATGGAGCTGCCCACCCGCTTCAGACGGGCGTCGATGCGGATGCGGTCGTAGGCTGCACCGTAGAAGGCGGGATCCCAGAGGAGCAGAGCGGGCATGAATACGTGGACACGGTGGGGAAGGAGTCCCGTCACCATGCCGTGGTAGTTGACCGTACTGCCGTCGAAGTAGAAGCCCGAGGCCAGCTCGGGGGTGCCCGCCCCGCCGTGCTGGGAAATGACCAGAGGACGGCGCTCATCGGAATTGAGGCGGTAGTAGAGTCCCGTCTGCCACAGCCCCTCCAGCACCTCGATGCGCATACGGAATACGGTGTACTCTCCCTCGTCTCCCAGCTCCTCGATGATCTCGGCTCGGGGGGTGGGGCGGGGCAGATCGGCGTTCAGGGGCCAGCCCAGCATATCCAGAAAGGCCTTGCGGTGGGTTTCGGTGTCTCTCAGAATATCGGCACCGCGAGCCTTGCGGGCGGCGGCCAGCTCGTCCTCGCGGCGGGTAATGAGGGCCTCTACCTCAGAGAGATGGCGGGCCTTGAGGGCCTCGTTCTTATGGGGATCTTCACGGAAGTGCATGGCGGTCTCCTTTCGGGGATGTTTCTGTCCCTATTATAACAGAAACGGAGAGATTTTGCAAGAAGTTCGGGAGGATTTGAAGATTTTTTCAAGGCCTCTGTCGGTGCCCTTTGCCGTGACGGAAGATAGATCAGGCGTTTTCGCCCAGCAGATACCCCACCGAAACCCCCAGCACGCGGGCGATCTCGGGGAGAATGACGATATCGGGGCAGGAGAGCTCCCGCTCCCATTTGGAAACGGCCTGGGCGGTGACGCCGAATAATTCGCCAAAAACCGTCTGGCTCATAGCGTGCTCCTGCCGATAGGATCGAATGCAGGCAGATATGCGGAGAGTATTCATGGATGGCTCCTTTCTGTGTTTCAAATTTGGGTTTGTCGGTGCGTTGGGTTGCAGCTATGCGGGGGGTTCTGGGGGCTTTGCCCCCAGAACCTAAAACGGACGGCCGGCAGTGCCGAGGGCGGCCGCGAGCGCCCCGACGCGCACCGGTAGGTGCAAGAAAACTGCTGTGAGCCAAGGGATTTTTGAGAAATCCCTTGTTCCGTAT
>JAFQOC010000555.1 GCA_017420845.1 Clostridia bacterium | reverse complement strand
CTTGTAGATGACCTTCCCTTCCCCCAGACCCTTGGCGCGGGCGGTACGGATATAATCCGAATTCAGCACCTCCAGCATATTGGTACGGGTCATTCTCATGCGTCCGCCGATGCTTAGTATCACCACCGTCAGGACAGGGATGAACATATGCTTCAGGTAGTCCAGAAGCAGGGAGATACCCGTATAGGACTGGGAGGCGTCGGTCATACCCGACGGCGGGAACCAGCCCAGCTTGTTGGCGAACAGGTCCTTGAGCACCTGACTGAAGAAAAAGGCGGGCAGAGAAATACCGATCATGACCAGCACAGTGACGATATAGTCTCTGGCCGAATACTGGTGGGTTGCGGCGGTAATACCCAGAGGGATGGCGATGAGAAACTCCAATATCACCGCCACAAAGGCGATGGCGAAGGACACGCCCATATGGTCGCGGATGACGTCAATGACGGGTGCGCCGTACTTGAAGCTGGTACCGAAGTCGAGCTGTACGAGCTTGCCCAGCCAGTTGACGTAGCCCTTGAGAATACCCACAAAGCTGTCGTCCTCCAGGCCGTAGAGCTTTTTCATGCTCTCCACAGTCTCCTCGGGAATGGTGGCGCCGCCCTGGTTCATCTCCGCGATCTTGCCCTCGATGAAGCTGACGGGCATGGATCTGACCAGGATGTAAATAATGAGAGATACACCCAGCAGAATGAGCACCGCCAGACCGAGACGTTTCAGAATATACTTTAACATAATGACACCTTATCTTATGGATTTGTCATGCGTATGTCCCCCCAAAAAACAACAGCATCCCTCCCGCTGTACAGATACTTTGGGAAGGTCCTATCATATTTTAAAAGCTTTGGGGAGTCCGGAGGGACCTTTTCAAAAGTCCCTCCGGCGGGTGCAGGGTGGAGTCCTGCTTATTTGGCGAATTCGATCTCCCAGATCTTGTCCAGGGGAGAGGTGTAGGGGTTGATTTCCTCGGGGAGAGAGGCGGGATCGATGACCTTCGCGTTGTAGGCGTAGAGCACGTCGCGCTGGTAGACGGGCATTTCCACAGCCAGATCCAGAACATAGCCCATGGCCTCCTTGTACAGATCGGAGCGGATCTCCTGATCGTCGGTCTCGCGCGCCTCGTCAATGACGGCGGAGAGATCGTTCAGGACGGCGTTCTCATACTGGTACAGAGCGGGAGAAGCCAGGATCTCACGGTAGCCCCAGGCCAGCGTGGAGGTAGCGGTGGAATTCTTGTGGTAGACCTGATACATATCGGGGTCAATGGTGGAGCCCCAAGCGGCGGCCCAGACGGCCAGGGAGCCGGTGGACAGCTTGGTCAGGGCTTGGGTATCGGGCACCACCTCAATGTCCCAGCCGCACTCGTTGAGCAGGTCAGCGGCGTTCTGGAAGGTCTGGTAGGTGGGGTGGTCGGTGAGGTTGGAGCCCGCGATGGTAAACTTGATGGACAGGGCGCTGTCTCCTGCGGAGACCCCTGCCATTTCCATGAAGGATTTGATGGAAGCCATGGCATCCTCGCGATTCCAGTTGATGGCGATGTAGTCGCTGTGGAGGTTATCACGGCTGTTGTTGCCGCTCTCGTCCTTGGGGTATGCCCAGGAGACGGTGGACATGGGCCAGTAGATGGTCTCGGCGGTACCCGTGGAGTAATAGGAGAGAGCGAGGCTTGTGTCCATGGCGCACATGATGGCCTTACGGATGTTGATGTCGGGCACCTTACCGGCGTTGATACCGATGTAACCGTAACCCAGCTGACGGGTGGAGGTCTTCTGGATACCCTTGGAGGCCATGCCGTTGAGCTTGTCGATGTTGCTCTGGGTGAACTGGGGGGTAACGAAATGGACCGAGCCGCTCTCCAGCACGTTCAGGGCGTTGGAGGAGGAGACCACCTGGTAGCGCAGCTTCTCGATCTTGGGAGTGCCCATGAGGAAGCTGTTGTTGGCCTTGAAGTAAACCACGTTGTTGCTGAAGAAGGCGGTACCCTCGGGGTTGTCGCCGTTGCTCGCGTCGGTGGCCACGTAAGCCCCCGCGCCCATGGGCACCTTGACGTTACGGGGAGACTGGATGACGGTGGTCATAAACTCGTAGGAGCCGTACTCCACGCCGAACTGATTATTGGCGATATCCACGGTGTAGCCCTCAGCGTAGTAGTGCTGGGGAGCCACCGAGAAGGCGAAGTTCCAGATAGCCTTGGGGTCGGTGCCGTTGATGGTGATTTGGAGCACGTCGTACTCCTCGGCGTTGACGGGAGTACCGTCGGGATTGTGGTCGTGCGCTACGGTGTAGGTGCCACCCTTGGCGGCAACGGTGGTCACGTCAGAGGTATGACCCAGAGAAACGATACCCGAAATATTGGGTACGGCCAGCTGACCGTCCTGCATATTGGCGTGAAGGATGACCTCCTTGGCGGCGGCGGTATAGCCGGTCAGCAGCTTCTGGGAGGTAGCCCAGTACATGAGGATGGTATGCAGCTCCTGCTCCACCTTAGAGTCGTAGACGTACTGGATGGCGGATTCCTTGTCGGTCACCACAGAGGCGTTGTAGTTGCGGGTGATCTTCTTGATTTGGGACTTGATATCCTTGTTGTTCTCGTCCTTCTCATACTCGATGGTCACAAAGCCCTCGGCGTACATGAAGGAGGTGACCTCGTCGAATTCCCCGGTGGACTTGTAGGGCTCCTCCAGGTAAGCCTCCTTGGCGGAAACGTAGTCGGTGTTCAGCTCCTCCTTGAAGTACTTCAGAGTCAGCTCGTAGTCAGCCAGCAGGTTATCCACGGTGACCTCGGAGGGGTCATTGGAAATGGCCTCCCGGTAGCCGCTGGACAGGCTGTGGTTCTGAATGGCGGCCACCATCTGGTCGTAGGTGGCGGAGTAGGTACCCTGGGTGGCGGTCTGACCCACCTGCTTGTAGAGATTGATCAGCTCGTTGATACGGTTCTTGGCTCTGTCGGCCGCCTGCTGGGAGATCTGGTCGTCGGCGCTATTGTCCCCCGAGCTGACGGTCTGGGTGCGGTAGTCCCGCAGGCCCAGAATGTCGGTGGAGTACATGGTAGAGGAGCCGGTATAGACGGGATCCAGATACACGTACAGGTTGAACATAACATCCTCGATGGTCAGAGGATGACCGTCGGAGTAAGTAATGCCGTTTTTGATCACGAAGGTGTAGGTGGTGTTGTCGGTGGTGCTGTCGTAAACCACGTCGTAATCCTTAACCACTACCGCGTGATCGTCACCGCAGGCCACGATGACCTCACCGTTCACGTAGTCGGTGCCCAGCATACCGATCTGGGTCATGGAGACGATGGTGCCGTCGGCGGCGGTGGTGGAGAAGAAGGGGTTGAAGAGACCGTCCAGCTCCTCGGTCATGATGACCAGCGCGTCGGGGTTCCCCCCCTTACCACCTCCGCAGGAAGCGAACAGGGCAACCGAGCCCAGACACATGGCGAGGGCAAGCACGACCGAAATAATTTTCTTGCTCATTTTCTATTTTCCTCCTAATTGTTTACGCGACCCAATCACTCGGCGAAGGTCAACGTGACCTCGCCGCTCTCGGGGTTCACCTCCACGCGGGCGGTGTTATTCTCGGGATCCTCAACCGTCACGGTAATGCCGCTCATGTCGATACCCTGAATCTTACCCGCTCCGCAAAGCAGGCCAATGTTGTAGTCACCCGGACGGTAGCAATCCTTACCGATCTCAATGGTACCCGTAACCGTCACGTTCTCAAGAGTCGCGCCCTCCTGGGCGGTACCCGCCAGCAGACCGTAGTTGGTTCCCTGCATACGGGAGCCCGCCACGACGCGGAAGGTGATGTTCTCCAGACGGAGATCGGTGATGGAGGAGGTAGCTCCCAGCATGCCGAAGAGACCGCCGTTGATCTTGGAGTTGTCGCCCTGCAGGACCGTCACATTCGAGATGGTGTGGCCGTTGCCCTGAATGGTACCGGTAAACTCACCGGTGGACATCACCACAGGCCAGAGAGACTTGGAGAAGTCCAGATCCGCCTCAATGATGTAGCTGCCACCCAGTCGGGCGTTATCGTAGAATTGCTTGGGAGTGGAGATACGGAACCAGGTTCCCTCCATCCATGTGGTGTAGACGCGGATGGTGCCGTCCCCCTCCACCGTGCCGGTGGTGTAGTCCACGGCGCCGCTGATCTTTTCCTCGGCGGGGATCGTCATGGCCTCATCCATGAAGGCAGCCTCAAAGGTCATATCCTCGGGGGCGGGGAAATCCTTCATATCCAGCTTACCGGTGCGGGTGTTCCACACAGGCAGGTCAATGGTGACCAGCTGCTTGGTCTCCAGAAGTGTGAAGGAGCCATCGGCCTCTGCGGCGTAGAACTCGAAGTTGAAGTAGGGAACCCAGGCGGCGTAGAGGGTGAGCTCGTTGTCAGCCGAGCCCTTGGTCCCGGTGGGATCCACTGCCAGTCGGTCGTTCTTGAAATCCCACTTACCGCTGTAGGTGTAACCCTGGGGACGGCCGCTCACTGCGGTGGGCTGGCCGTACTCGTCCAGGGGCTGACCGCTTTCGTCCACGCGGAGGGTGCGTTGGGTGTACCAGCCCGCCAGGAAGTGTCCGGTATTGGACACGGGGAAGGCGCTGTCCTTACGGATGGGATCGTCGGGGGCGATCAGGATAATCTGAGCCTTGCCCGAAGCGTCGGTCTTGTAGTCGGCGGGGTTGAAAACGTCCACGATATAGACCTCGTTGGGCGAGCCTGCGAAGGAGCCGCCGCCCGCATCAAAGCGGACGCTGACGGTGTAGCCCTCGTCGTCCAGGCCCTCGTAGGGGGTATTCCACAGGTCAAATCCGGTGATGATGGCGCCCACCAGCAGTACAATGCCTGCCAGAGCCAGCATCGAGACCAGAATCCAGGTCACGGCGGGAGGCACGTCAATGGACAGTCTCCGACGGGATTTGCCGGAGAATCTGGCCAGGGACTTGGCGCGAGCCCTTTCCTGCGCTCTCAAGGCGCGCTTGGAGGGTTCACGGGTCTTCACAGGCGCATCCACCTCCTCCGAAGCCTCGGAAGCCTCAGCGGGCGTCTCGTCGGGAGTGCTCTCATCGACGGTCTCATCGACGGTCTCATCGATCACCTCGTCGACAGAGTCACGGGCGGTTTCGTCGGTAGATTCAGCGGGTTCAGCGGGGGGCGTGGGAGCATGGGCGGCAGGAATAGCCACGGCCTTACGCTTACTCAGGTAGAGGCAAGCGAAAACAATGGCGGCGGCCAGGAAGAGCAGAGCCAGCACGCCCATGGTAATGGCTTCCGCGGGAATATTCTCAAAGAATCCGACGTTGGTCTCTGTCTCGGTATCGGTCTCGGTCTCGTCGCCGTTCTCCAGATACTCCAGATCCTTGATACGCTTCTCGGCCTGCTCCAGCTTGGAGTAGTTGGTAACCAGAGCGCGCTGCTCGATGGTGGAGATTCTGTCGTAGGCCTCCCGGGCGGCGATAACCAGAGGCTTGTCCGAAAGGGAGACCTTGTCGGGCAGAGCGTCGATGGCGGCAATGGCGGCCAGAGTCACCTCATCAGCGGCGGCGGCGCCGTCCACCACGGTACCGAAGTACTGTCCCAGAATGAAGGAATCATACTGCTTACCGTTGACGGGACGGATCATGACCAGATTCCCGTCGGCAAGGCCCACGTAGTCCACGAAGTTGGCTCCGTAGTACACATTCTGGGGCGTATCGGCGGCGTTCCACATGAAGTAGGGCACAATGCCGAGACCGTCGTGGTAGATCTCCTCCCCGTCGGTGTTGGTAAAGGAATACTGACCCGTAGCCGGGATATGGTCCTTGCTGTTGAACAGCTCGGCGTCGTAGGCCTCCTCCAGGGCGGGAGCCAGGTAGGAAGCGAAGGACAGCATGGAGAGCTTTTCGCAGCCGTAGAATGCCTTGTGACCGATGGACTTCAGGGTGTAGGGAGTCACCACCTGGCGAACAGGGGCACCCGCGAAGGCCATGTCGGTAATACGGACGGTGCCGTCGGCCACGGTGACCACAGAAGCGTCACCCGCGTAGGCGATCAGCTCCAGACCCGTGGGAACCACGCGGTAGAGATGGCCGTCGATGACACGGACAGTATCGCTGATGGCGAAGGTCAGAGTCTCGGTCCCGTACTCGCTTCCGTTGAAGGTCTCGGTCTCGGTAGACTTGAAGGCCTCCAGACGGCAGTTCGCGAAGGGATTGTCTCCCAGATCGGTCAGAGCCGAGCCCAGGGTCACGGTGAAGTCGGTCATCTCCTCCTTCAGGAAGGCGTGAGTACCCAGGTAGGCGGCGGCCTCCAGATCGACCGAGGTGATGGCGGTGTAAGCGAAGGCGTAATCTCCCACGGAGGTGACCTTGCCCAGGTTCTCCACGGATGCCAGAGCATTACAGTAGGAGAAGGCCCCCTCACCCAGGGTCAAGCCGTTGGGATTCAGGACTGCAGCGGTCAGGCCCTCGTTGTAAACGAAGGCGTAGGTGCCGATATCCGTAGCGGCAGAGAGATCGACGGCAGTCAGCGCGGTGCTGTTGAAGGCGTTGGTGCCGATGGACTCCACGCCCTTCAGGTTGATGTCGGTCAGAGCCTCGCAGTAGAAGAAGGCCTGAGCGGGGATGGCGGTGATGCTACTGCCCAGCTTGACCGCGGTCAGCTCCTGACAGTAGGCGAAGGCGGACTCGCCGATGGAGGTGGCGGCGGAGAGATCCACCGACTTCAGATCCGCGGCGTAGTACAGGTAGACGTACATACCCTCATCGTCAATGACGGGG
>JAFQOC010000554.1 GCA_017420845.1 Clostridia bacterium | reverse complement strand
CCCCCTGGCGGTGATGGTGGATGTGCTTGATGCGGTAGATGACAGGATCGCGGAGGTAGGGGTTGTCCGAGGAGGGGTCGATCTTGGCACGCAGGGTGCGGGCACCGTCCTCAAACTCGCCGTTCTTCATGCGCTCGAAGAGCTCCAGATTCTCCTCCACCGAACGGTTGCGGTAGGGGGATTCCTTGGAGGCCTGGGCGCGGTCGGTGCCCTTGTAGTCGGCCAGATCGTCCTTGGACAGGTCGTAGACGTAGGCATCGCCTTGCTTGATGAGCTGGACGGCGAACTCGTAGCACTTGCCGAAGTAGTCAGAGCCGTAGTACACGCCGCCCGTGGGGATAGCACCCAGCCACTCCAGATCCTCGCGGATGGAGCGGACGAACTCGTCGGACTCCTTGGCGGGGTTCGTGTCGTCGTAGCGGAGGTTGAACAGGCCGCCGTACTTGTTAGCCACATCGGTGTTGACGCAGATGGCCTTCACCGAGCCGATGTGGAGGTAGCCGTTGGGCTCGGGAGGGAAGCGGGTATGGATCTTCAGCGCGGGGTTGGCCAGCAGATCCTCGTCGATGATGTCGTGAATGAAATTGGAATGCTTGACTTCGTTTTCCATGGTGTTGTATCCTTTCAGAATTGAAAGATGATTTGTTGTGGGGGAGACAAAAGAGACAGCGTAGCGATCTTCGTTTTCCCCTCTCACCCGCTTCGCGGGAGCTCCCCCATAGGGGGAGCCTTCGGAAAGCCTCTCCCTATGGGAGAGGTGGCGGCGAAGCCGACGGAGAGGGAAATGTCCAAATGGAGTTAAGATGCTACAGGACAACGTGGTTATGCCTGAAAGCTGTCCAATCTTGCAAATACGCGATCCTTGCCCAACAGCTGCATGACGGTGTAGAGGTCGGGGGCGTTGAGCTTGCCTGTCACAGCCAGACGGAGGAAGCCCGACACGTCGGCTACACTGCCCTTGAAGGCGGCGGGATTGGCCTTGTAGGCCTTCATATCTGCCGCGTAGCCCAGGGAAGCGGCGATAGCCTTCACCTTATCGAACCAGGCGTTCATCTCGTCTGCGGGGTCGTAGGAGTCCTTGAAGGCGGCGACAGTCGCCTTGACGTCATCCATATCGGTGCCCTCGGGGAAGGCGTCCTTGATCTCAAAGAGCTCATCGTAGAAGAAGTCCAGATAGGGGCGGACGTCGGTCCAGACCGTGAAGTCCTTGCGGGGCTTCTTACCGCCGCGGCCGATGGCGAAGATGGCCTTGGCGTAGTCGGGATTCGCGGTCAGCAGAGCATTCATCTCGGGATCGTACTCGGAAGCCCACGCGGTATACTTGGCGTAGACCTCCTCGGCACTCATGCGGGAAAGAACGTTCTTGGAAACGTCGCTGAGCTTCTGGAAGTCGAAGAGACAGCCCGAGGCCGACATCTTCTTGATGTTGAAGGGGAAGTCGGTGTAGGGCAGGGTGGGGTTGGCGGCTCTCCACTCCTCGTAGTTGGAGTTGAGCAGGGTCAGCACGTACTCAGCCACCGCCTCGGGGGCGTAGCCCATTTTGGCGTAGTCGTCCAGGTTGGCACCCATGTCCCGCTTGGAGAGCTTCTTCTTGTTGCCGTTCTCGTCCAGACGCATGATTTGGGAGATGTGCATATACTTGGGAGCCTTGAAGCCCAGGTAGTAGAAGAGCTGGAGGTGCTTGGGCAGGGAGGGGAGCCACTCCTCGCCGCGGATGACCAAATTGGTGCCCATGAGGTGATCGT
>JAFQOC010000553.1 GCA_017420845.1 Clostridia bacterium | reverse complement strand
TCGATATAGTCGTGGCACTGGCTGAGGGCCTGGGGGTGGCTGGTGACCCGCTTGATGTCCTCCACCGAGGCCTCGGGAAGCCCCAGCAGGTTCTGATGGATCTCCAGCTCGTAGATGCCGTTGATGAACAGACTGCCCGAGAAGAGGAGGTCAATGGTCTGACCCACCTCGCCCGCATAGCTGTTCTCGATGGGGAGCACCGCCGCGTCGCACTCCCCGCGAACCACCGCGTCGTAGGCGGCCTTGAAGTCGCTGTAGGAGATGCGGTTGCCCTCGGGGAAGATCCGCCCCGCGGCGATGTGGGCGAAGGCACCCTCCACCCCGCTGTAGGCCACCTTCAGCCCGCTCTGGAGACGGTACTGGTAGGCGCGGGAGACCGACATGAGGTGCTTGAGGTAGTCCATATAGTAGCCCTTCAGCACCTCGTCCTCCACAAGGGCGGCGTTTTGGGCGATAACGGCCTGCTCCCGCTTCTCGTCGAGAATGGGAAGGCCGAATTCCTTCTTGTGCTCGTACACCAGCTCGGCGGCTCTCATGCGCTTCACGAAGAGCCGCGCCATCTCGGCGTCCACTTCATTGATGATCTTTCGCGCTTCTTCCAGCTTGTTTGACATGATACAATTTTCCTTTGATCCGTTTATTTATCAGAGCTTATCGGCGATATCGAGAATCAGCCGCTCGGTCTTCTCCCAGCCCAGGCAGGGGTCGGTGATGGACTTACCGAAGATGTGCTCCTCGGCCTTGCAGGCGCCGTCCTCGATGTAGCTTTCGATCATGAGGCCCTTGACGAGGTTCTTGATGTCGGGGTTCTGGTTGCGGCTGTGGACAATGTCCTTGGCGATGCGCACCTGCTCCAGATACTTCTTGCCCGAGTTGTTGTGGTTGGTG
Organism: Clostridia bacterium; assembly: GCA_017420845.1. Taxonomy (GTDB): domain Bacteria; phylum Bacillota; class Clostridia; order Oscillospirales; family CAG-272; genus CAMEON01. The sequence goes on along the minus strand of JAFQOC010000553.1, from coordinate 1,267 downwards.
TCCACGATGACCGAGGGGTTGACCAGGTTGGACTTATCGTACAGCTCCCTCACCCGCAGAAGATCCTCGTAGTGGTAGTTGGACACGCTCTTGCCCGCGTAATCCACGTAGCCGCGGAGAATGGCGTGGGCGTAGGGGTTGCCCTCGCTGGTGACCTCCCAGCCGCGGTAGAGGAAGGTATGGCTGGACTGGGCCGCCACGATGGAGTTCATCATGACCGTGAGATCGCCGCCGGTGGGGTTCTTCATGCCCACGGGGGCACCAATGCCGCTGGACACCAGTCTGTGCTGCTGGTTCTCCACCGAGCGGGCGCCGATGGCTACGTAGGAAAGGAGATCCGACAGGTAGCGGTAGTTCTCGGGGTAGAGCATCTCGTCGGCGCAGGGGAAGTCGTAGTCCCGCAGAGCCGCCAGGTGAAGCTCACGGATGGCCACGATGCCCTTGTACATATCGGGCTTGGCGTCGGGGTCGGGCTGGTGGAGCATACCCTTGTAGCCCTGACCCGTGGTGCGGGGCTTGTTGGTGTAGATGCGGGGGATGATGATGATCTGATCGGCTACCTGCTCCTGAATTCTGCGGAGGCGGGAGATATATTCCAGCACGGGCTCGCTGTGGTCAGCGGAGCAGGGGCCGATGACCAGCACGAACTTATCCGAGAGGCCGTCAAACACGGCGCGGATGCTCTCGTCGCGCTCGGCCTTGACCTGAGCCATGCGGGAGGTCAGAGGGAACTCCTTCTTCACGTCCTGGGGGATGGGGAGCTTTCTGTGGAAATTCATTTGCATTGCTTTGTACCTCTTTTCTGCAAAGATCATGGAATGGAAAACAAAAAGTCCGCCATTTCCTGTGCCTGAAAGCACAACGAATGCGGACTGTCCGTATTTATTCATTCCGAGACGTTCGCGGTCTCAGGAAATCATAGAAGACGGGCAGCCCTTAGCAAAGTAATAAAAGTAAAAGCAGAATTCACGGGTCATCATACTGCCGTCTCCCTTCTTCGATTTTGATGTTCTATATTATACGCCTGTTTTTCGGATTTGTCAAGAGTTTTTTGAATATTTATTCCCGATTTCCATTATTTTTCGGTTTTCCATGTATTTTCATGATTGTGTAACCATGTTACACTTTTCAAATTTGGGTTTATCGCTCCGCGCTAAACCCAAATTTGAGTGAAATACGCCTTGCGGCGTGTGAAATACCTGCGGTGTGAAATTTGCGCTACGCGCAAGTGAAATATGCCTTTCGGCATGTTAAGGTGCAAAACCTT
>JAFQOC010000552.1 GCA_017420845.1 Clostridia bacterium | reverse complement strand
GCGCCCGCCAACGGTGGTTCTTCGGGCGCACAAATTGGTGCGCCCCTACCTGGGTCTCATATCATTTGCAGGTATGCTCCGCCCAGTAAGCCGCCATCTCCACCCACCGGGCGATCATGGGATCGTTCCAGTTGGGGTTACCCATATCGGTGATGGCGTTGCCCAGAGCGCAACCGTGCTGGGCGTGGGGGAAGATGTGAAGCTCGTAGGGGACTCCCGCGTTGGCGTAGGCCATGGCGAGATCCAGAGAGTTGCGGGCATCCACCAGCTCGTCGTCGGCACTGTGGACGATGAACACGGGGGAGCTGTCGGCACTCACGTGCTGATCCACACTGACGTAATCCGTCTCTTCCTTGGTGGGGTCGTCCTTGCAGAGCAGATTCTTGATGCTGAAGCCGTGTCCCTTCATGCTGATGACGGGGTAGATGGGCATGATGCCCCGGGGCTTGTTGTAGCCGTGGGGGATATCCAGACCCTCGGTGGCCTCGGGTCTGTTCCAGAACACCCCCGCGCAGGCGGTCAGATGGCCCCCCGCAGAAAAGCCCGTCACGAAGAGCTGATCGGGATCAATACTGTACTTGTCGGCGTTGTCCTTGATGTGCTTGATGGCCAGCGTGACCTCGCGGAGCTGGGCGGGGTAGGGCTCCTTGCGCCCCACCGTATAGTGGAGCACGAAGCCGTTGTAGCCGTAGGGCATGAAGGCCATGGCGATGGGCTCGCCCTCACGGTCGGCGCAGACACCGCCGTAGCCGCCCCCGGGGATCACAAGAATGGCTTTCCGCCTCTTCCCGCCCACAGGCTCGGCAATATAGGTCTCCAGGAATACGTCGGGATGTCCCTCCCGAAGATAGATCTTATCGTAAGTCATGCCGTCACCTCACGCCTGACCGATGATCTCGGAAAGGCTACTAATGCGGTACTTCTCCATGACGCGGGGCAGATCGTTGATAATATCGCGGCAAGCGAAGGGATTGACCAGGTTGGCCGCGCCCACCTCGACCGCGGTAGCGCCCGCCAGCATGAGCTCGATCACGTCCTCAGCGGTAGACACACCGCCCATACCCACCACGGGGATCTTCACAGCGTGGGCCACCTGGTAGACCATGCGCACCGCTACGGGGAAGATGGCGGGGCCAGAGAAGCCGCCCATCTTGTTGGCGATGACGGGCTTGCGGGTGTTCAGGTTGATCCGCATACCCAGAAGGGTGTTGATGAGGCTGATACCGTCAGCCCCCGCCTCCTCGCAGGCCTTGGCGATGGAGACGATATCGGTGACGTTGGGAGAAAGCTTGATGATAACGGGCTTTTTGGTCACGGCCTTCACCGCGCGGGTCACAGCCGCCGCGGCCTCGGGCTGGGTGCCGAAGCTCATGCCGCCGCCGTGGACGTTGGGGCAGGAGACGTTGACCTCCAGCCAGCCCACCTGATCCTCCTTGTCCAAAAGCTCACAGGTGTAGGCGTAGTCCTCGATGGCAAAGCCGCTGACGTTGGCCATGACGGGCTTGTGGAAGCACTGAGCCAGCTTGGGCAGCTCCTCGGAGATGACCTTCTCCACGCCGGGGTTCTGAAGCCCCACGGCGTTGATCATGCCCGCATAGCACTCGGCGATGCGGGGGGTGGGGTTGCCGAAGCGGGGATCCTTGGTGGGACCCTTGAAGGAGAAGGTACCCAGGCAGTTGATATCGTACAGCTCGGCGAACTCGTAGCCGAAGCCGAAGGTGCCGCTGGCAGGGATGATGGGGTTGTCCATCTCGATGCCGCAGAGGGTCACTTTGGTGTTTACGCTTCCCATATGATGTCCTCCTTTGTCAGCACGGGACCTTCCTTGCAGATGCGTTTGTTGCCCGTGACGGTCTTGCAGGAGCAGCCCATGCAGGCGCCGAAGCCGCAGCCCATGCGCTCCTCAAAGCTGAACTGACCGTCGGTGACGGTGGCCTTGTAGACCGCCTTCAGCATAGGCTCGGGACCGCAGGTGTAGAAGTGGGTGTAGCTCTCGGGGAGGGCGTTCGTCACAAAACCCTTGACGCCGTAGGAGCCGTCCACGGTGGTGACGGTGGTATCACAGCCCAGGGCCTTGAAGTCGGCCTCGCAGAAGACCTCGTCCTTGGTGTTGAAGCCCAGGATTACGCTGACCTCCTTCCCTGCCTCGCGGAGCTGGCGCGCCAGCATATAGAGGGGAGGCACGCCCACGCCGCCGCCGATGAGCAGGGGGCGGTCGCCGGCCTTGGACAGATCGTAGCCGTTGCCCAGACCCGTCAGCACGTCCAGGGTCTGACCTGCTACCATCCCCGCCATCTGCTCGGTGCCCTTGCCGACCACCTTGTAGATGAGGGTCAGTTCATCGCCGACACACTCGTTGACCGAGATGGGTCTGCGGAGGAAGAGACCGTCCAGCAGGATGTTGACGAACTGGCCGGGACAGGTGATGGCCGAGGTGTCTCCCACAAGCACCATCTTGTAGACGGTAGCGGTCAGGGCGATAT
>JAFQOC010000551.1 GCA_017420845.1 Clostridia bacterium | reverse complement strand
GAGAAGCAGTTCTCTCGCTACATCAAGGCCGGTATCACTGGAGACATGCTCGAGGAGATCTACGCCAACGCCCACAAGGCCATCCGCGCTGATCCCACTCCCGCCAAGAAGTCCGACTTCGACTATGCCACCGCCTTCAAGCAGTTCGCCCACGCCAAGAAGCTCACTCTGGAGCAGCGCAAGGAGGCATGGTCTTGAAGGCCTCTCCGTAGTAGGAGAGGGAGTAATTGTAGTAGTACTCAGCCTCGGACTTGTAGGAGTTTACGTAGTAATCCAACTCAAGCTTGGGGTGATTCTCACAGACAGCCTTTTCGGTCAGATGATTCCAGAGAGCGTCCATCTTGGCGTTCTCCAGGTTAGTCTTGTTCTGCTCCACCAGATAGTCGCGGACGTACTCTTCAAACTCATCCAGCAGGGCTTCGTCAGAGGCGTAAAACTCCTGCTTGGGCTTGTACTTCATGGTATCGACCACAAAGGAGCGGGTGTACTCGGGGATGGTGTACTGGACGCAGTACTCGATCACCACCTGGAAGGTAGCGTCCTTGCCGGCCAGCTCCTCGGTGTAATCCTCGGGGAAGGTGACGTGGATCTCGGCGGGGGAGGACTTGGAGGTCTGATTGGGAATCAGCCCCACCAGGCCCTCCTCAAAGCCGGGGATGAAGGAGCCCGAGCCCAGGCCAAGGGTGTGGGGCTTCTCGTCGTCCCAGTTGGAGCCGCCCTCGAATTCCTTACCGTCCACGAAGCCCTTATAGTAAATGTAGGCATCGTCGCCAAGCTTCATGGCCTGATCCTTGACCATAGTGGTACCGTTGACGGCGGTACGGCGCTGGAACAGAATGTTTTGAACGTAGGCATCCACGTCCTCGTCGGTGATCTTCAGGGAGTCGGGCACCGTCAGGGTCAGGTTGGTGTAGTCCTCCCGCTTGATGGTCACGTCGGGAGAGACCTCGGCGTCCATGTAGTCGTAGCGGGGAATGGCGGTAGCGGCCTCGGTCTCTACGGTGGTGCCGTCGGCGGTGGTATCGGTGGTGGTGCCGTCGCCGCCCTTGCAGGAGGCCAGCAGCAAAAGCAGAGTCAGGCTCAGAATCAGCATGAGCCAAAGGGATCTACGGTTCATTTTAAAAATCCTCTATTCTTTTTCTTTTGTGTGGGTATCGCGGTATGGATCAAGCCTCAGCGAAGGTAAAGGTCACTCTTTCCAGAAGCCAATTCTGCACCTTGACGGACAACGCCCCCTCGCGGATGACCTCCTCGCCCATATTGGCAAGGATCTCCTCCTTGGTCATGTAGCCCTGGTAGTAGTCGACCCAGTACTGCAGCTCCTTGTCGAACTCCTCCTGAGAAATCGTCTCCATACCCTCCGCCTCGGCGATGGCGTGGGAGATCATATCCTTCTTGACCATATCCTCACTGAGCTTGCTCAGCTCAGCCTTCCAGTCGCCGTCCTCGCCCGCGCCCGTGTAGGACCCGGCAAAGGCATCGAAGTCGGGATACTGCTCCTTGAAGGAGGCACCGCCGTAGGAGGAATAGTAGTCGTAGTAGTACTCGATCTCATCCAGATAAGCAGCGTAGTAGTAGTCCAGCTCAAGCTTTGGGAAATTGACGCAGGTGGCGTTTTCGGTGAGGTAGCTCCACAGAGCGTTGGTCTTCTCGTACTCCAGCGCCTCGGCCTTCTGGCTCTCCAGGTACTCCTTTACGTACTCCTCAAATTCCGCCAGAAGAGCGGCGTCAGAGGCGTAGAAGTCCTTCTGGGGCTCATACTTCAGCGTATTCTCCACGGTGGCGCGGTTGTACTCGGGCAGGGTGTACTGGACCGCATACATAACGGCCACGTAGAACACGGCGTCCTTACCGGCCAGATCCGAGGAGCCGTAATTCTCGGGGAAGGTCACGTGGACCTCAGCAGGGCTTTCCTTGGTGGCGTCAGCGGGAACCACACCTACCAAACCCGCCTCAAAGCCGGGGATGAAGGAGCCGGAGCCCAGCCCCAGAGCGTAGGGGGAGGCGTCATCCCAGTTGGATCCGCCCTCAAACGCCACGCCGTCGATCATGCCCTTGTAGTAAATATAGGCGGTATCACCCAACCTCATGGCCTTATCGGTAACCTGAGTGGTGCCGTTATCGGCGGTGCGGTACTGGAACAGAACGTGGTCGATGTAGTCCATCACGTCGTCGTGGGTGACCTGCAGGCTTGCGGGGAGGGTCAGCGACATGTCGGTGTAGACCGAAGGGTCCAGAGTCACGTCGGCCTTCACGTCGGCCTCAAAGTAGTCGTGGCGAGGGGCGCGGGTCTCGGTCTCGGCGGGCTCGGTGGGGGCCTCCGTTTCACGGTCGGTAGGAGATTCGGCGGTGACCTCCTCGGTGGT
>JAFQOC010000550.1 GCA_017420845.1 Clostridia bacterium | reverse complement strand
TCAGAATGATACATATTGAAGGAGAAAATTTATGAGCAACGAAAAATATCCCGTCCGCATCATCACCCTCCCCTCCATGACGGTGGCCGCCATTCACGTGGTCGGTCAGGATGAAAACGGCAACCACGCCGAGCATACGGGTGGAGCCTTGATGGAGGATTTCATCTGAAAAACCAATTTAAAATCCGTATATCCCGCCGCCAGACGGTTTGGCTTCAACAATCCCGATGGCATTCCCGACGACGATCCCGTCCACGGCTACATCCAGCTGGACAAGGTGACCAAGCTCCGCTACCTCAAGCTTACCAACCACGGTGAGACCCCCGGTAAAGGCAAATTCGCCGTCAGCGGTCTGCGTGTGTTTGGATATGGCGGCGGGGAAGCACCCGCAAAGGCTCCCGACTTCAAGGCTGTCCGCTGTGAGGATGCGCGGAATATGACGGTCACCTGGGACCCCGTGGAGGAAGCCCAAGGCTACATGATCCGCTGGGGCATTCATCCCGACGAGCTGAACACCCATTGGCAGGTTATCGGGAACACCGAGGCCACTGTTCACTGTTTGACTAAAGGCGTGACCTACTACGTGACCGTGGACGCATACAACGAAAGCGGAATATCCTTTGGCGCGGATATTCAGAAAGTATGATCCTTACTCTTTCTTAAAAAGGAGAATTTACCATGTTCAAAAAAACACTTGTCTTCCTGCTCGCACTGACCATCAGCCTCAGCACGGTGCCCTTTGTGGCATTTGCTGATAAGAGCATCGATGACGGAGGGCTGACAGTGGTTGTGGACGAGAACTTTGAGTCCTGCAAGACGGATGCCGGCATTCCGGCTACCGCTATGTCGGGCTTTTTCGCCTATGAAGCCAACGGTATCGGAGACGGCTATATCAAGGTGCAGGAGACCGCTGACGGCGGCAAGCACCTGCAGTCCCATGTCTTCACCCAGGTCTACAACGAGACCCCCATCGTGGGTGCCTACGAGTTCTCCTTGGACGTTTTGGCGGTGGGGGGAAGCGTTCCTCAGTGCGGTGTGTTCGTCCGCGCCCTCAAGACCGCCCCTGCTTTCTATGAGGCGGACGGTCACCCCGATACCTCTACCTGTCAGTCGGGTCTTTTGCTCTATCCCCGTGCGGATCAGCTGGGAGTGAACATTAAGACCTACGACCCGAGCTGGACCGCATGCGAAGCCTACGTCCAAAATAACACCCATATGTTCGACCTGCCCGAAGGTGCGGCTTACCCCTACAACCTGCGGGTCACCGACACCGCCGAGGAGATCTGCATCTACGTCAACGACACCCTGATGTGCCGTATCACGGTATCCGATCCGGGCAAGACCTACGAGAAGCACGCCTCCTCCGCCGGTTGCTATGCCGCCGCCACCTTGTACGACGCTAAGGGCAACGAGTTGGGGGCGTATACCGATACTCTGTTGGGTAGTGACGGTGCAATCTTTGGTTGGGCTACCCGCGCCAATGATATGGCTGTTGACGATGTCTGCGTGAAGCTGGGCAATCTTCAGATAACTTTGCTGTCCATTGATGAGCTCCCCTCCCAGATCACTCCGGCGAATCTGGATGAGGCTAAGGAGGCTGTCATCACCGCCCGCGCCCTCTACGACAGCCTGTCCGCCGATGGCAAGGCTTATATCTCCAACTATGGCAAGCTGACCGAGACTGAAGCCGCTATCGCGGAGCTGGAGGCAGCTTTGAACGTCAACTGGCCCGATCCCACCTACAAAGAGATGGAGACCACCCCCGAGGATACCGCCGAGGGAACTCTCCAATACACCGTATCCGAGGACGGCACTACCGTGACCATTTCCTACACGGTCAACGGTAATACCATCAGTCATACGGTGCCCAACAACGATAACTACCTCTTTGGCGGCTACGGCGCTACCGATGACCTTGGGCGCTCCATGTTCGATTCAAGCGAGGTGGGCGGCTACGGAGAAGAGAAGGAGCGCTATGTTGGCCTGTTCTACTTCCTCTGTCAGGGCGAACACGGCGATAACGGTGTCTCTGACCTGCAGAAGATCCTCGACGAATTGGGGCCTGTGGCGGCGGGTAGCGCCGATTGTGATCGGTACAACGGCTCTTGCTGGTGGGGGGAACCCCTCTACGGTTACTACTACAGCAACGATACGTGGGTCATGCGCAAGCACGCCGAGCTTCTGACTCTGGCGAATATCGACTTTCTGTATTTCGACGTAACCAATGCTTTTACCTATACCCACAATGCCATCGCGCTCATGAGCATCCTCCACGAGCTCAACGAGCAGGGCTTTGATGCTCCCCAGGTGGTGTTCTACACCAATGCAAATTCGGAGGGCGTGATCGACCAACTGTACAGAGACATTTACGAAGCCGGGATGTACCCCGATACTTGGTTCCGTATCAACGGCAAGCCCGTCATCATCGGTCCCACCAGCTACGACGCGAATGGCTTTTTTACGGTCAAGAAAAAGCAATGGCCCACGGATGCCGCCGTGACCAACGGTTGGCCATGGATGGATTTCAACTGGCCTCAGCGCATTTTTAAAGCAAATAACGGAGATGGCTCTGCCATCAGCGTCTCTGTCGCCCAGCATAGCGGTACCGTGGTCTTTTCGGATTCTTCCCTTTATGGCGACTTCACCAACCGTGGCCGCTCCTACAGCAATCCCAATAACGTCGGTCATCGCTGGTCCGCTATGAAGCAGGACTACCGCCAGACTCTTCGCGACTCCTATGAAGCCTGGCAGGCGGATCAGAGCCTGACCATGCAAGGCATTAATTTCCAGAAGCAGTTCGACAACGCTGTAGAGTCGGATGCCATGTACGTCCTAGTCACGGGGTGGAACGAGTGGACCGTGGGCAACAATGCCGCCGCTCACAACTACAGAGTACCCTTCGTCTTTACCGACTGCGCCTCCATGGAGTTCTCACGCGACTGCGAGATGATGCGGGGCGGTTACTTCGACAATTACTACATCCAGCTTGCCTACAACGTCCAAAGACTCAAGGGTACCGCCCCTGTGGTTGTCCAGGACAGCCGCAAGCCCATCAACGTCACGGGCGGATTCGACCAGTGGGAGGACGTGACCGTAACCTACAAGGATACCGAGGGGGATATTCAAGACCGCAATGCCATCGGATTTGGCCATACCAACTATGTAAACACCTCGGGTCGTAACGATATAATCACCGCCAAGGTCACCTCGGACACGAAAAATCTCTACGTCTACGTGCAGACCGCTTACAACATCACCATGTTCGATACCGACTCCTCGTGGATGCAGATCTACATGAACACCGATCGTGAGACCACGGGCTGGTACGGCTACGATTTTATCCTGAATCACAAGGCAAAGGACGAGTTCACCACCACCGTTGCCAAGTATAACGGCACCGACGGAGCGTATGGCTTCGAGTCCTGCGGCGAGGTCTCCTATCGTGTCAAGAATAAAGAAATGATGATTGCCGTGCCTCTGGAGATGCTGGGCATTGAGGGCTACAAGGAGATCAACGTCGAGTTCAAGCTGGCCGACAGCGATACCGTCTACGACGAGATGGAGGACTTCTACATCGACGGTGATGTTGCTCCTCTGGGACGCATGAACTACATCTACCAGAACTATATCCCCGGCGTATCCGAAATCACCTACCCCGAAACCGAGACCCAGAAGCCCGAGGCCCCCGAAGAGTCCACCGAGGCTCCCGCCGAGAGCGAAACCGAGGAGGGAAGCAAGAAGGGCTGTGGCTCGGTTCTGAACGTAGGGATTTCTGTGGTGATCCTTCCCATGGCTGTCGCTCTGCTGACTCGTAAGCGTAAGGAACGGAATTGAATGACGGAAGCTCGTGATGCAAGGTTCCGTACCCAGGACATCAACCTGGCCTCCCTCATCCTGGGTCAGAACAGCATCTGGGGCGATCTGACTGCCATTTCCCCTTTTTATAAAATAGGGCGGTAACCACTATTCCCGAAAAGGAGCCCGAGGTTTCTGAGACCCGGAGGCCCGAGATGTCCAAAGCGTCTGACGATGCTCCCGCCCCGAACTAAATGTATGGTTTCGAAAAAG
>JAFQOC010000549.1 GCA_017420845.1 Clostridia bacterium | reverse complement strand
TGATCTTCATCCGCTCTCCTCATCCGTCACCCGCTAAAGCGGGTGCCACCTTCCCCGCTGGGGAAGGCTAATGAACGCGGTCGGCGCCCCTATAAACCCAAATTTTTCATATCGGCTGAATAGTTACTTCGGAATTAAGCCAACAAAACCAAATGTAACGATTCAGCCAACCTTTTCATCCCCTCTGGCCATTCCCCATCTGTCACCCTGTTCCCTCCGCGCAAAGAAACACCGCCCTTGCCCTTGAGTTGGCACGGACGGTGTTTCTTGCTGATTCAGTCGTGAAATCGCGTTGCAGCTCGCAAATTAAGCATTCAGGGCGTTGAGAGCCTTGGTGAATGCGCTCTTCTTGTGAGCGGCGGCGTTCTTGTGGATGATACCCTTGGAAGCAGCCACGTCGATCTTCTTGACGGCGGCCTTATACAGCTCCTGAGCGGCAGCCATATCGCCGGCGGCCAGAGCGGCCTGGTACTTCTTGATGTCGGTCTTCATCTGGGAACGGAACATCTTGTTCTGAAGGGTCTTGGTCTCAGTCACCTTCACGCGCTTCTTAGCAGACTTAATGTTCGGCATGAGTTTGTCCTCCTCTTAGCATAAATTTATGCTCCAACCTTACCTCATCTGAGAGGGTATGTGGTAAGGCCACACATATACGCATATATCATAACACATTTTGCCTCAATTTGCAAGGGTTTTTTGAAAATTTCTTTTGAAAATATCCGTGAAATTTCCATAGACAAAGGGACGACAAATTGGGCAATTTGACCAAGCAATTCGGTGCGCTTTTCGTCGGTGCCGCTCATATTTCGCTGAGGATCGAAAAAAATTCAGAAAAAAGTTTGAAAAAAAGGCAGAATTCGGGACTCCGCGGCGTCATAATGGATGAGGGAGTATCCGAGAGGATACCGCGACTCCGAAATAAGGAGGTTTTGGACATGAATGACAAGGACATTGTCGCCCTGTACTTTGCGCGGGACGAGCGGGCCATCACTGAGAGCGACCGCGCCCACGGGGCGGTTTGCCGTAGTGTGGCAACGGGTATTCTGCGCGACCCGCGGGACGCGGAGGAGTGTGTCAACGACACGTGGCTGAAGGCATGGAACGCTATGCCGCCCCACAGACCCAACAGCCTGCGGGCGTTCCTCTGCCGCATCACCCGCAACACAGCCCTCAGCCGCTACCGCATGAATCACCGCGAGAAACGCAACCGCGAGCTGGAGGTGGCTCTGGAGGAGCTGGACGAGTGCATTCCCGCCCCTGCTGAGGACAGGGAAGCCGCGCCGCTGGTCGAGATGCTGGAATCCTTTCTCGGCGGAGAGGATGAATTGGATCGCCGCCTGCTTTTGGGGCGCTATTGGCACGGCATGGCGGTGAAGGACCTGGCGGCGCAGTACCGTCTCACGCCCAACGCTGTGACCAAGCGTCTGGGCAAGACCCGCGAACGGCTGCGGGTATATTTGAACGAAAGGGGGTATTCGTTGTGAACGAGCGCGGTATGCTTTTGATGGAATCCATCTCCGACCTGCGGGATGATTGGGTGCTGGACAGCGCGGCTCTGCCCAGCGGCGGAAGCGTGGTCAAGCCTCGGGGGGATGGGTGGCTTCACCGATTCACCGAGTCCCCGTTGGCGGCGGCTGTCATTTCTCTAACCGTGGCGGCGGCGGTGCTGGCGGGTATTGTGGCAGCGGGACGGATGGGCTCCGCCGGGCCAGGTGGACGGCCTGATACCACTTCCGGTTTCGAAACGCAAGCCCACACCGGAGAGGATAGTACCGAATGGGATACAAACGAGTCCCTTTCCTATCCGCCCATAGATACCTACACCATACAGCTCCAAACCCCCGTCGTCTCCCTCTCGGATCAAGGCATCACAGCCTACCTGATTGCCACCGAGCCGGGGCGTACCCTCCGTTACCGCAACAAAAAGACCTTTGACCGCGTGGAGGGGAACACCGAGATCCTGGTCTACCGATACGACGGGGACGTGATCTATGAGAGCTATCCCGATTCTTCCGACGATCACGCTACGGCGGGCGGCGGTCTTGCGCTGGCTCCCGTGGAGGCCTATCTGGATAGCCTTGGACTCCCCCCCTTGATCCCCGGTCTCTACCGCCTGTACATCGACGAGGAGATGAACGGCAAGAGCGTGATGGTCGAGGTGGAGCTGACTGAGGCGAGGGAGAACGAGTCGGTCTATGCACCGACCGAGTTGACCCACACCTGCCGTTTCACCGTGGAGGGGACGGAATTCCCTCTCAGTGCCTATTCCATTCCCTTCAAACTGGTCGCGAACGAGGCGGGGAAACGGCTGAGGACGCACATCAATTACCGATTCTACCGTCTGGACGGGAATACCGAGACGTTACTCTATGAGAAGGAAGTAGACGGCTTTTTCGATGCGGATCCAACAAATGCCGAGGATGTTGCTGTGTTGGAGAGCGGTGTCAGTCTGTCCCTCTTGCGGGACGAAATGGAGAGAAAGGGCTTGGGAGAGCTGACGCCCGGTATGTATCGCATACGGTATAATGACGAATACGCGGATATTCTTCTCTACGACGCGGGAGATATGCCCCCAAAGGTGCCCAATCCTCTGGCGGGCGCGGCTATGCCCGAGATCATAGAGGTTCTGCCCATGGAAGAGGCTCCCGAATTCGTGCGTCGATACACCGACACGATCAAGATCGCCCGGATCATGGAGGCGTTGATCTCCATGGAGGTGACCTACGCGCCCGCTGATGCCGAGCCCATGGAGGGCGGTCTGGCCCTGTATCTGATCTATCCGGACAAGACCGTTGACGTACGGTTGCAGGATTCGAATTATTTGTGCATGAAGGGAGACAGTTCCATCTACTGCGTAGATGACGACAATTTTGAGGCATTCATTGACCTCATTGCCTCTACCCCCAACGGCTGACACCAACACCGCCCACCCGCTGTTTTCGCGGGATGGGCGGTGTTTTTTCGCAAGTATTTTTGATTTTTGAAAAATCAGCGTGAATGCTCCATAGGGATGACGGATCGGGCGATCGGACCATGACCCGGAGGGTATGTCTCACTCAGCCATGGAAAAATCCGTCACGTAAAGACCAATGGTATCGCGCAGGGTTCCCGCAACACCCAGCTGATACAGGCCGTCTTCGGGAACCGTGAAGGTGATCTCCGCCGTCTGCCAGTCGCGGCCGGGGAGGTAGCCGTCGAGACCGCATACGATGGTCTCCTCGTGGATGGTGGTCAGGGTAGGAGCGGCGCCCGTGGGGCGGGTCAGATCCTCGGCGAGTCGGACGAAGGCCTTGAAGCTACCGCTGGCCTTGTAGGAAAAGCGCATGGTGTGGGTGCCCGCCGTGAGGTACAAGCCCTGCCACAGGTCGCAGACCTTGCCTCTGACGGGAGTGAGGACGGCGCAGGCCTTGCCGTAAAGGACGATCTGATCCACCGCCTCGCGGGTGGTGTAGGACCAGGCCGAGAGCCCCAGCCGCCAGTCGGGGTTGCGCTCGGCAGGACGGCGGAGGAAGTCGCCCCGTTCAAATTGAGAAGGAGATTTGATGCCCAGATCGTTCTCCAGGTTCAGGATGCGGAGGGCACCCAGACCCAGAGGGGAGCGGAGCTCGCAGTTGTGGATGCGGACATCCTTGACGGGGGAGAAATCGTCGGTCTCGGAGTTGTCGAAGGGGAAGACACCGTAGTAGGGGTTGTCGGTCCAGCCGCCGATGGAGACGCGGCCCTCCAGAGAGGTGTCGAAGATGTGGATACCCCGCACCTCGGCCCGCTCCAGATCGGGGGTGTCGGTGCCCCAGACGCAGAAGGAGATGGCGGAGGCGGTGAAAACGTAGCAGTTGAAGCGGGAGTGGGACAGCTCGATGTCGCGGGTACTGCGCTCGGTGCCGGGGTGGGTGAAGTTCCACAGCATATCACGGGGGTCGTTGTAGTTGGCCGAGAGGCAGATACCGTCGTCGTTGGTGTTGAGGAGGATGCGGGTGAATCGCATACCCTCCGAGGCCGAGGGCCACATACCGTCGGCGCCGGTACACTTGGCCTCGTCCATGAGCATATTGGCGATGTAGCCGTGATGGTTGCGGGGCAGGCTCATGTACACGCCGCTGGAGCGGATGACCGTGAGACTGCTGACCTCAAAGGTATCGCACTCCGCGATGCCGATGGGGCAGACGTGCATACGGTCACAGCAACCGATGCAAACGTTGTCACCGATGTAGCGGAAATAGCCGTCCTCGCTGGCGCTTTCGGTGTCGCACATACGGATGGTACCGCCGCCCGTCAGGCGGAAGCGCTCCTCGCGGAAGGCGTAGAGCAGGGGCATATTGCCCGAGGTGTGATTGGCGGGCCAGTTCACCCCCGTCATGGAGACGTTGTGACCGAAGCGGGGGAGCCTCTTGTAGAAGGAAATATCGTCGGCCTGCCACAGGACGGCGCCTTCCTCGACGCGAAGCTCCACCAAGCTGCGGACATACAGGTTGGTCACGATATAGCGGCGGCCCATGTCCATGCCGCTATGCAGATTCACCCCCCCGGGGATGACTACCGTACCGCCGCCCGCATTGCTGGCATGGTCAATGGCGGCCTGGATAGCGTCGGTATCGTCGGTGAAGCCGTCGCCCTTGGCACCGAAGTCCAGGACAGAGACGGTGTAATCCGGCAGTTCAAAGGCGTAGGGGTTCTCACCGCAGATGTCCTTCCAGTTCTCGATGACAGCGCGCTCGGCCAGAGGCGTCCAAACCTCCTCGGCGCAGCTGTCGCAGTCGGGAGGCAGAACGGCGCCCAAAAACTGGGAGGCAATGCGGGTAACGTTGCCCCGCATGAGAGGGGCGGTCAGGGTGACGGTGGCTGACTCGACGCGGGTACGGGCGACACACTCCAGCTTGCCGAGATCGGGGTGGATGTCGCTGGGGAAGACGTCGTAAATCGCCAGCTCACGGCCTATGTAGGCGGGGTCGATCTCGCAGGTAAAGGTGATGGTCTCGGCCTCGGTATCCGCCACGCAGGAGGTGAAGTGACCGGCAGAGGCCACGATCTTTTTCTCCTGCTCAAAGGCCACCTTCCACAGCCGCATGGTCACGGCCTCGGTGGTGGGTGCGTGGGGGATGAGACGGATGCCCGTCAGCCGTCCCACGGCCTTTTCGCAGTCCGAGAGGTTGAGGTAGACGGTTTGGGGAGCATCCAGCCCCTCCAAGGCGAAGGTCTTCTGCTTGTCAGCGGAGAAGAAATTCTCGCTGTCGGTCTTGAACTGCACCGTCAGATCGAGGGCGGGAGCCGTGGCGTCCATGCGCAGAACAAGGGTATTCTTGATGGGCAGGAAGACGTCGCAGACGGTGTTTTTGCCGTCGGTGAGGTCAGGAAGGGTCAGGGAGGACTCCCCGGCGAAGGTGTAGGTGACGGTATCGTCCCTGTGGGTCACGTTGCCGTTTTCAGCCTCAAAAAGCACCTCCATACCCCTTCCCTTGAAGGTGAAGTCCACGCTCATAGCGGCCTCTACCGTATCCAGCTTGATGATTCTCTGCCAGGCGGGGACCTCCTCGTCGATGAGGTAGTCGAAGCGGATGGCCTCCACCGAGGCCACCACGGGCTCCCCCGCGAAGTTGGCGTAGATGCGGTTGAAGCCGTAATTGGTGAGCTGAATCGTGCGAGAGGCCTCCAGGCCACCTCCCAGGAGGGTGACGGTGATATAGGACTCACTAACCAGCAGAGGGTCGGGTTTCTCCACGAAATACTTGTTCTCGGCCACGTCAGAAAAATATTGGCTGTCCCTCTCCCCATCGTAGGCGGAAATCGCGAAGGTCAGCATGGGAGCGTCCGACAGACAAAAAGGGGTAGTGGCGGTATAGGTAAAGCTCATCTTTCGGGGATGATGACCGTCCACGTCGGCGGTCCTCAGGCGCAGGGCGTGGTCACCGATGGACACCAGATCAGGCTTCAGGGCCTCGATGGACTTCTCGCAGAGATTCTGATCGAGGGTGACGCGCTCAAGCTGGCCCTCCTCGGAGAAGTTTACCAGGGTACGGCGGTTCTTCAGGTACAGACGGCGGTTGGACAGGGAATTCCCGGATACGGCGATGCTCATACAAAAACTCCTTTCGGGGTGGTTTCCTATAGGGGTATTGTAGCATATTTTTCCGCCCTTGTAAATGGGACGTGACCAAAAAGTGGATTTTTTACCGTGATTACATGGTTTTTTCCCCGATCATCCTCATAACAACCTTGACAAAGAACGTCCTGTATGGTACAATATTTCCGAAAAAAACGCCTTACGGAGGACATAAAGTGATGAATCAGATCAAGAAAGCCGCCATCGGCATCATCGGCGCCATGCAGATCGAGGTGGAGGCCCTTTGCGCCGCCATGGAGAATACCGAGTGCGAAACCGTGGGCAATATGACCTTTGTTTGCGGCGACCTGCGGGGCAAGCGCGTGGTCTGCGCCAAGTGCGGCATCGGCAAGGTCTTCGCCGCCATGTGCGCCCAGACCATGATCCTGAAGTACTCCCCCGACTGCATCATCAACAGCGGTGTGGCAGGCACCCTGTCGGATACCCTGTCCATCGGGCAGATCGCCCTGGCAGATCAGGTCGTCCAGCACGACATGGATACCTCCCCCATCGGTGACCCCGTGGGTCTGATCTCGGGCATCAATATCATCTACATCCCCACCGATCCCGCCGTCACCGCCGCACTGGCCGCCGCCGTGGGCAGTGAGAACGTGCCCTATCAAAGAGGCACCGTCGCCTCGGGGGATCAGTTCATCTGCCAAAGCGAGGTCAAGACCCGCATCAAGTCCAATTTCGAGACCGAGGACAAGCCTGTCATCGCCTGCGAAATGGAAGGGGCCGCCATTGGTCAAGTCTGCTTTGTCAACAAGGTTCCCTACGGCATCCTCCGCGCCATCTCCGACGGAGGCGACGAGCAGGCCTTCGCCGACTACCCCACCTTCCTGGCCGCCGCCGCCCAAACCGCGACCCGCGTCATGCTGAGGTTTGTGGAGAATTGGAATTGATTCCCTGTCACCCATCAGAAAACCACCCGACCGAATCGGGTGGTTTTCTCTGTTCACGGAATCAATTCTCCCGTTTCCGCAGAGCGATCCATGCGGCGGGGAGCAGAGAAAGGGCGGTCAGGGCGACCGTCGCACCGCAGCCCTTGGGATCGGGTGTCGCCGCGGTGTCGCTGTTGGAATCCGAGGGAGGCTCGGTGGTGCTGTCGGCGGGCGCGGCGGTAGTCTCCTCGGTGGGTGTCTCGGTAACAGGCTCGGTAGGAGCTTCGGTGGGAGCCTCGGTTTCCGTGGAGACCTTCCCCTCGGCATCTGCCAGCGTGGCCACGACGAAATCCTTAGCGATAAAATCGGTACCGTTGAACTTGTAGGCGATGATGTTTCCGCCGTGCTCGTCCAGAGAGTCGATGGCGCAGGGGAGCAGTCCCAGCTGAGCCCCTACGGTGGGATCCCAATCGGTGGCATCGAGACGGACGTTCTCCTTCCCCCCCACCGTACATTTCTCCTTGATCTGCACCAGAGACCAGGGAATGTAGACCTCCATGGTGTAGGAGTCGCTTCCCTCCACGTGGCCCTTATTGGCACCCGTGATGGCATCCGACACCAGACCGTCGGCAAAATTGTGGCGGTAAGCCACGATGGATCCGTCCTTCATATAACCGAAGGAGAAGAACACGCCCTCGGCCTTAGGTCCCTTCAGGATCCGCCCGGGATTGATGGCCAGCTCCAGGCAGTCGATGCCCACCCAATGGCCGTTTTCATCCCGCCACGTGGGGGTGGAATCGTTGATGGTGCCCGCGTAGTAGAGGCCGCCCTCATCCCAGGCCAGGTGCCAGACCACGAAGGATTCGCCCACCTCTCCAACCCAAGCGGCGGCGGTGGTCTTGTCCATGGTGAAGGTGCACAGATATTCGCCTTCCTCCACCACGCCGTCCACGGTGGGCTTCCCATAAGGGATCTCCATCTCAAACTCGGCCTCGGAGGCGGTGGAGAGGGTAAGACCCGCCAAGCAGGCAGATAGGCAGGACAGAGTGATCACAAGGGTCAGCAGAATCTTCAAATACTTCATGATACGCTCTCCTCGGTGGATATTACTCCCCGTCAGCGGGGACCTTGACGGTCAGCTCGCAGTACTGGGGCAGGTGATCCGACAGGTAAATGCCGTCGCGGTGGTAGTGGATGTTGCGGTAGACCTGGGCGGTGAAGGTGTCGGGGGTATAGAAAACGTAATCGATGGGCTTATGGGCGGGATCGTACTTGGAGCCGCCCTCCTGCCAGTAGGCCGTCATGGAGGCCCAGGCGTCGGTGGAGACGGTATCGGCGGCGTCGGCGCGGGCATCGGCGAAGCAGCCCGTGATCTCCTCGCCCGTGGAGCTCTCGAAGGTGGAGAGACCCAGCACGTTCTTGAACATGGCGTAGGTATTCCCCGCCGAGGAGGTGGGGGCCTGGTTGAAGTCGCCCGTAAAGACCATGGGCAGGTCGGGCAGGGTCTGAATGAACTCCAGGATCACCCGCACCTGCGCGGTACGGATGGCGCGGCCGTCGGTGCCGCTGTTGTTGCCGTTGTGGTCCAGGTGGGTGTTGATATGGACATACTCAAAGCCCGTAGCCTTGTCCTTGAGGCGGGCCCAGGTGCAGATACGGGGGTAGTTGGCGTTTGGCAGAGACGAACCCGCCACATCAGGGGTCTCGGAAAGCCAGAAGGTACCAAAGTCCACCAGGTCGAACTTATCCTTGCGGTAGTAGATGGAGCTGGCCTCGCCACCGGGGGTACGGCCCTCGCCCACACCTGCGTAGCTTTTGTTGAAGGCGAAGGTATCCATGCGGTAGATCCAGCCCGTGGTGACCTCCTGCATACCGATGGAATCAGGCTGAAGCTCATCCATCAGATCGCGGAGCATCTCTGCGCGAAGGTCAAAGTCCACCTGGGTGCCGTTCTCAGTCTGGACGTTGAAGGACATAACCTTGAGCTTGTAGTTCTCCATGGTCTGCTCTACAATGGGGTAGGTGTCCTCCATGTTGGGGCAGAGGGTCGAGGCCTCCTCGGCGGTGGCAAAGAAGTGGATCTCGGCCAGGTCCATGGATTCCCCGTTCTTCCCCGCGGCCTTCTCAAAGTTGAGGAAGAGGACCTTCCAGTCCTTGGTGAAGGGGGTCAGATCCAGATAGATATACTGCCAATCGCCGCTGTCGGCCACGCGGGCGGTGCGGGCAAAGCCCTCAAAGTTAGCGGCCTCGCGAACGGTGGGCGCGCCAAAATAGGTCAGACTGCGGCTCCAGAGGTCGTTGGCGCGGACCTTCAGCACCACATGGGGATACTCGGTGGTGTTGGGAAGGATGCCGTTCATGGAGGCTACCAGATCCTCCAGCTCCAGCAGGATGTAGGGCTTGGCTGTACCCGCGGCGGTAATGCCCTTGGTGGTCATGCGCAGGAACTTCCCCTCTGCCTCGTCGGTTTCAAAGGAAACGTCGCATTTGGTGGGACGGGTCACGAAGGCACCCGCGTCGTCGGTGGCGACCTTGTCCAGATCCACCGTCGGCATGAGAACGGGAGGCTCGGTGACGGGCTCAGTGGGCTCCTCGGTGGGTTCCTCGGTGGGGGCGTCGGTGGGGGCATCCGTGGGGACGTCAGTCGGCTCCTCGGTGGGGGTATCGGTAGGGGTACCGGTGGGAGCTTCGGTAGCAGGCTCGGTGGGAGCTTCGGTGGGCGCCAATGTGGGGGTGGTCACGTCTCCCTCGCCGCCGTCACAGGCAGTAAAGGTCAGACAAAGGCACAGGGCTATAGCCCCAACCAGCCAAAGTAAACGAGCGTTCAGTTTCATGGTATGTTCTCCTTATACATTGTTGCGTCATCAGGACTCAGAGCCTCTGCGGCGTCTGCGGCGCATCACAGGCAGGCACAGCCCTGCCAGAGCCACCGACCAGAGGGAGGCGGTGGAACCGCATCCGCCCGAGGTGGGGGCGGCGGTCTCCGAGGTCTCGGGTGCCTCGGTCGTAGGCTCCGAGGTGGAGGGCTCGGTAACGGCGTCGGTGGAAGAGTCGGTGGAGGAGTCGGTGGAAGAGTCGGTGGGGGCGGATGTGTCAGGCTCCGCCGTGGTATCCTCGGGATCCTCCGCCAGACCCCACGCCACGTCGGTGTACAGCTTTCCCGACTCCTTCAGCGCGGTGTTGATTTCGGACAGAATATCCAGCTTCTCCCCGCCCACGCCGCTGTCGGTATAGTCCTGGAACTGCCACAGGGAGGCGATCTGAATGCCCGCGTCGGAAACCCAGCCGCACAGGGTGCGGAACATCTCGGGGCAGTCCTCGGCTCCCTCCATATCACGGAAATCACCGAACTCACCCAAATACAGGGCCTTACCGGCACTCTTGGCCGCCTGCACGTAGGCGTCCAGGAAACCGGGTACGGTCAGAGCCTCCTCCCCGGCGAACACGGGG